>JAQXFF010000270.1 GCA_029250425.1 Candidatus Thalassarchaeaceae archaeon
CAGGGTGGGACCTCTGTAATGCCAACGCACTATCAGCAAGTTCTTCTGTCCGGGCATTGATACTGGCTAGAGTTTGGCTGGTTTCTGCATGTGCAGTTTCCAGATCTTCGCGAAGTTTTCGCAAATTGTTTTCTGCTTGCACGAGCCACCAAATTACCGCACTTGTAGACGCGGAAAAAAACAGCGTTAATCCAATTGAGACTGGGTCCATTGGGTGTAGCGGACTTTCACGCCTTTTGAGTAGTTCGCACCCCTTAAGGGGTGATGTGCTGTTTTTGCGAGGGCTGTCGAATTGCCGTTTAGGCTGAGGTTGAATAGCCGTAAGCCGCCTCGCTATACTGAGGCGACCGGAGTGAGTGATGGCGGGGGGCGATTCAAATTGCGTATCGCTGCGCTACGTGAACGCGGATTTGATGTCGAATTGCCTACAGGTGATTTGGCAAGTGCGGAAATGTTGAGGTTGGAAGAGCAGGCCGACCGGGCTGCTGCAATTCGCTCAAAGGTTCTCGATTTACCTGAACACCGTGAAGATGATCGTAGGAGATTATTGGCACAACTTGCAGACCCTATGGAGGCAGCGGCTGTTGAAATCGAACTCAGTGGTCTGTTGAGGCGGCATCGCCCATGGGTGATTATTGCTGAACGCTCACGAATGAAATGGTCTGATGAAGGTCGTTCCGTTGAATTGTCCCACATCCTTGAAAGATTGGATGCTGTTGATGATGCGATTGTATTGAGTTCCCCACGGATTCTCTCAATGATTGAAGAAGTGAGTCCTTCACGCGATATTTCTCCTGTACTTTCAGAGATTGAACGAAGACAAGAAAGGCGATTTGTGGCATTGCAAGGAATGATTACCATGCTCAGTGAAAGAGGTTGGGATGTGAGTGGAATCCAAACCGGCCCAATGCATGAACAATTCACCAAGGCTGAACGGATACATACACTCGATGGTCAACTGAAACAGTGCCAACGACGAATTGAGAATGAAATTCGCCCGTTTGGCCACAATATTGCTGAGCGACTTTGGGGGGCTGTCACAATGGCGCAAAGGGAAGCTGTGGAAGAGGCGGTTGATCTGGTCGCATCAGAAATCGATGGTGTTGCAAACGATCTATCTAGGAGGCATGCCCATGTCGAAGCACGCATATCCGGATGGCAATCTGAAGGATTTGACGTGCCGGCTAAATTGCCACTTCTGGCCAGTGAAATGATTGTGTGGGAAGCCAAATTACCCAAAATTTCTGAGCAAATTGAGGCGACTCACAGCATATGGTCACAAATGGAAACCCATCTTGCCCAATGGCCTGAATATCGAAGGTTGGCTGAACGTACCCGTGGACAATTGGATGCCATTCAAGCACTAGACGTTCTACTACAAGGATTGACTGCAAAAACCGAGGGTGCTCATGCTGCTTGCACTGCTAGATTGGGCACTTGGTCTTCGCATGGAATTGATACTGCGACTTGGTCTTCGTTAATCGATAGTGAACCACGAGCAATTCTTGAGGAACTTGATGCCCATCAACCATTCATCGATATTGTCATCCCACTCATCGAAAAATTGCAATCATTGGATACATCAGTCAATGGTGATCGAGAAGCCGATGACTGGCTACAACAGTTGCGAAGTGCATCGGCCGGGATGGATGTCGTAGTGGCAGCTCAAGATTGGTTGGAATTGGCAACCAATCGTAGAATTCGCCATCGTAATTTTTTGGATGTTGCTCGGATAGAACTCGCAACATTGTGGCCAGAACACTTGGACTCACAATCTCTAGATTTAGCACACTACGAAGCCATGGTTTCCAACATCGAAAGTGGGCAAGATTTGCCGACTTCACTCAATTTTTCAGCGACACCTAATGATGTAGATGAACGGCTAAATCATGTGATTCAGGGCCTTGAATTGGAACTTGATGATTGGCGTCACCTTGGATGGCAGATGGAGGGTCTACACGAATTACTAGCGAAAGATCCCGTAGCACTTGGATTGGATTTGCCTGATATTCGGAGGGCAATGGATGTCCATGATGCACGATTGGCACGGTTGGAACCTTTACCGTGGGCATTGGATGTCGAATTAGCTGAAAGAGTTCTATCTGATTTGATGAGACCTGAAAGGTTGGCCTCGCTTGATACTGAATTTCAAGATTTGATGTTGACATTGGCCAATGCCGAAGGCACGGGCGATCCAGAATTCGAATTCAAGCCCTTCAGGCCGCAAATGCCAATGGCAAGAATCGAAAGCCGTCGTGCTGTTTTGATGCCCATTCCCGAGCACGAAGAAGAACTTGTGGATGATCTTATTGAAGACGTTGAAATTGCTGTTAGCAACATCGTCGATGAATCTGAAAAGACTGAAAAAGTGGTTGAAACTAAAGAGGAAAAAGAAAGTTTTGAATTGAAAGAAATCATCGAGGATGTGCCTGTTAAAGTGGTAAATTATCAAAGTGTTCGAGATTTGTTTGGACTCGCCGAAGATGACTTGGCACTGAAGGAATTACTCGCCCCACCCTTGGATGTTCGAATCCAACGCCTTGCCCGAATTGCCATTTTACTGGAAGAAGGGGGTTCAGGTCCACATCGTGCATTGCACGGACGATTGGCACAAATTGCCAAGAAACTTGAAACCTGGACTGCTGAGAGATTGTCCCGAAGACATGCAAGTAGTGGTAATGGACTGCTAAAAGATGCAAGGGAACTTGGAGAACGCTTGGCAGATATTCCGGGCCCTGGTGCAGCCATGCCTTTGGAAAAGGATGTCTTTTCACTTCCAAATTCTGATGATTTGGAGGGATTGACAAAGGCAATAAAACGCCTGGAGAAATCAGTCATGCTTCCTAGTGCAATGATGAAAATGCCAGAAGCTGTAGAATCCTAATCTTCTCCAAGATCCGTGAGGATGTCTGCCTTTTCACCTTCTGAAAGGGACTCATCCCTCGGGGCGGCCTGCGTTGGAACTTCGGGTGCAGGTGAAATTGCCTCGATTGGCATTCCCATATCGGGGGACATTGGTGGCGGTGGTAGAGGGGGGGCAATCGCTTCGGGTGGGGGCATTGCTGCCAAAGGTGGTGGAGCGGCTACTGGCGGTGGCATTGGTGCTGGAGCCGGCGGGGGATTCATCACCGGAGGGACTGCTGCGGGCGGTGGTGTGGCCTGAATCATTGGCGCGGGTGGTGCAGGTATAGCCGCTGGTGGGGCTGTTGGTGCAGGTAGTGGTGCTGCTGTTGGAGGTGGTGCAGGTGCAGGTGCAGGTGCCGTGGCAGCCACCTCCGCACGCGCCTGTTCGAGGGCTTGTGCCTGCATTTGGGCTTGCATCTCCGCCTGCGCCAGTGCCATTGCTTCAGCCTGAATTCTTGCGGCTTCTGCTGCAGCCGCGGCCTCTTCAGCAGCCTTGCGAGCATCGGCCATTTCTGCTTCGATTGCTTCAGCGACCACATTCAATGCTGTTGGATCTATCTCTTCGCCTCGAAGAGCATCGCGCATAGCTGAATCAATCAAATCCATGCTCGTATTGGTCAATACCCTGTTTGAACCTGCACGATAAATCAGAGTGCGGTGCTTACCAGTATTGGTCTCAAAAGTAATGAGTTCGGGATCCGCGAATTGTAGCATCGAGAGAACCGTGCCTGCTGCAAAGAATAGAATGAACCAATTTGTGTAGAATATGAGGGATGCATTCTCGTAAGCCATGATGGTCAATACGAGGCCTCCAATCGCCATTAGATTCCATAGATATCGAGTTGTGTCCAACCAATCGAAGCGTGCATGGGTAAAGCCGCAAAGGGCATCCATTCGTGCCATGAATAAGTCCTCACTGTGCGTTCCATCTTCTCCACGAGTTGCTCGGGTAAGTCGGAAGAGGTTTCCATCTTCGACGATAGAGAGTGTCTGATTGCCCATCGCGGTCTCACGGAGAACGAATTCCCTTGAATCGGAATCTGCTGTCAGCGTTCGTGCACCTAATCCGGGGGCTCGTCCACTGTTAACAGGAGGATGTGTACCGCCTGTGACAGTGGTAGTGGATGTTCCAGTGTACATAGAATACCCACCAGCACCAGCAGCCAAAACCATACTGACAATCGTCATCCAAGCACTGAGGCCCAAACTAGGATCCGAACCTTCCGGGGGCTCTGGCATCATCAGATACCAAGCCACGACACCGATCAGGATTGATCCTCCAGCGGCGAATGGATAGTACTGAGAAAACGGTAGTGCTGTACCCCTTGTACCCAAGAAAGTTGCAACCAAAGTAGCAATCAAGACAAGGACTCCAAGCACGATAAAGAGGGTGCCTGTGAATCCGGCGCTTGCCATGTCACCCGCTGTACCACACATTTCTTCCGTTGCTGAAGAATCGATTTCAAGATCGGATGCAAGTGATGTGCAATTGTCATATCTATCTGATAAATCAGCAACCACCGTTTCACATTCATCGTTGGTGCAAACTGTTGCAACCATGTCGTCAAGGCCGACATTTGATTCGGTCGTCACAGTGAACTCCTGGCCAAACAATTCTGTGGTGGTAGATGTCTCTTCTACGCTCCAAGCATCACCCATTACACCTAGTAATGCGAGAACCAATGCTACCACAATGAAGCCTGTGTGGAACATCATTGTTCGGTCTGGTCCCGGTCCTGCCAAGGGAGCACTCGGTACGGCTACCGGTGCGGGTTGTATGGCTGGCGCTGGTGCCATTGTCTGGGGTTGCATGCCTCACCGGAGTGTAGGCGGGGTTATCGTTCTCACCCTAAGGGGTGAGGGTCACTCAAGGTCACTCATTGAATATGCTTCAACGCTGTCTGAGCTGCCGACTCCTGATGCACTGCCTAGCACGCTTGGAATTGCGCCAACTTCAGCTATCTCAACCATCCGTGCACTAATCTTGGAATTAACGATCAAGCACTGTGCGCCTTCAACATCAGCTGCAAAATCTGCGAGTTTGCTTGCTCCAATCTGCTCAGATGCTGATCCATCTTCAAGGATCAAAAGTGCGTAATTCTTCTTCAAGTCGCCCATGTGTGCAGACCACTCTCGGATGTTATCTGGAACCTCTACGGAGCCATTGCTTGCACCTGCTTTTGCTGGTCGTTGACCGCTATCGTCCGCTTCAAGTTGAGCCTTGATGCGGTTGATTGCTTTAGATGCTGCTTCCTTTTGATTGAGGCACTTGGTGACAACTTTGCCCTCAAGGTGCTCAACTTCACGGGATTCTGGTGCAATTGCAACATGTGTGAGAGACTTGCCCAATGCTCCGGACAATTCCATGAGTAACAACTTCCCGCCACGATCTCCATCGCAGAATGCTGTTACGTTGCTCTTACCCTTTGCAAGTGCTACAAGTTCATCCTTGACATTTGCACCCATTGTTGCAATTGAGTTCTTGATTCCGAACTTCAACAAATTTCGTACATCATTTCGTCCTTCAACGATGATGAGGGCATCACTATCGGCCGCATTGGGCCCACAGGTCATGCCTGAAATGTTGGTTTCTGTCCCGAGCGTGAGTACACTTCGGACCTCGTCCAAAATACTCTTGCTGTCGTTCGAGCCTTCATTCACGATGCCTAGGAGCAAGTCCTTGGCACGATCGATGACCGTGTCACGCTTGACACTGTGAATATTCTCGATTGTGGCTACTTTTATTGTTGCCTTACATGGTCCAATTCGCTCAATTGTTTCAAGCGCGGCACCAATAACGGCTGTTGATACCTGGTCGAGGCTGCTGGGTAGCAGAATCTCGCCGGATACCTTGCCCTTGTTGGATTTGAGGTCCACATCCACATGGCCGATTCGGCCAGTTCGCTGCAATTTACGCAGCTGTAGTTCCTCGCCGAGCAGCCCTTCGGTTTGACCGAAGATTGCGCCGACGACGTCTTTTCTCTGGATGGTTCCATCCGCCTTAATCGTAGCATGAATCATGTACTTGGCTTTCTGATCACTCATTGTGTTCACTTCCTTTTTTTTGCTTTCGCAGGGTTCATCTGAGCACTCAACCGACCCTTTCGGGGGGGTTTTCATCGCGCGTATTCACGGGAAAGGGCACGAAGCCCTGGGAACGTGACAGGGGTTACCTGCAAATGGGCCGACCAACCCCTCCTTCATGAAGGCATTGGATGAAAATATGATGGGAAAATGGGTTGCTGGAGAGGGCGAACCGCTATGAGGAGGAGATGTTCCTCCCCATTCGTGCCCACTGATGCCATCACCGACATCAGCACCTTCCAAGGTGTTGTTTCCATCATACTAAAGGATGGGGAAATCACTCGGGAAGAGAAGAGATTGGTCATCAAACTCGCCAGTCTTCTCAACTTGGAAAGTGATGCGCCAAAGCACGTCTATGATGCTGTCATTTCTGGAAATATAATGGAAGGGGGCAATGTAATTGGCCGAACAAAATGCCTTGAAGTGTATGCTGGAATGTTCCAAACCGCTTACCTAAATGCCAGTATCAGTGAAGATGAATATCTGGTCGTCGCTTACCTTCGACATCATTTCGACATTACAGATGAAGAAAATGAATTGGTGATGAATGATATCCATGCTGAAATGGAGGATCATGTTGAGAAAAACCGGTTCCAAGTTGTCGAAAAAGGGTTTGATCAGGCGAAAGATATTGTCGATGGGTTGTTCAACAGAATTCGCTCAATATTGCCCGAAGGGGGAACCAAGGGTGACAACGAGTGATCCATTGGATGATTGGCTATCATCTCAACCAGCAAAGGTGCATCTTCGCCCCAAACTACTGATGGAAGCTATTCGAGAAGCATATCCGATTGGTGTTCCTGCATTCATTGTGAAATCACAAACCGATCGTCTGGGTGCTTCTGGTCAATATGCCTTCCATCTAGGAACTCCCGATGATGTCCTAAGGCGAATTTGCTCATGGCTATTGACTCACGGTGAAGAAGGTGTCCTGTCACAAATTGTAGGTCGGCTTTGGAAAAGACATGGGCGTGAAGACGTTGCATTGGCTGCCCTCTTGCTGGCCAATTTACAGAGTGATGTTGATGTTTGGACTCAATTGGCCAATGTGATTGAAGGGGCCTCAACTGCTGAAGCACTGCTGCTTTCTATTGAGGAATGTTTCCGCGCCAAACATGATCCGCCTGAAGACGAACAATTGGTAGAATGGTGTTCGATTGGTACTGTGCATGCGCACCTTGCATTGTTGACCTGTCATGCCAATTGGATTCGTTCGGGTCGACCGGATTTACCATCAAAGTTGAAATCGGCACTCAAAATGATTCCATATCCCGACGGTGATTCGTTATTGAGCCGTGTTCGTGACCAAATGCTCGAATCCTAAGCGAAGACTGAAGGTTTGTCCCTGTTCCGTGGAAGGTATGGTCGAAAGGTTCCTTGAAGCGGATGACCCTGTTCTTGAGCAGGTTCTCAAATGGACTGTGGAGAGAGATGCTGCGGATATTCGACAATTATTGGAATGGTTGCCCAACGCTGCCAATCGCCGTGACCAGCGCGCTCTTTTGGGACGGGCGCAATCATTGATGGCAGAACTCGAAGCGGCGATGAATGAACTCAATCAACTCGAATAGGTGTTGAAATGTATCCTGCACTCATCCTTGCCGGTGGTGCTTCAAAGAGAATGGGCAAAAATAAAGCCACAATGGTTGTCGAAGGTTCGGCAATGATTTCTAGAGTTGCACATGCGCTACGAGATGCTGGTTGTACATCCATTTTTGTCGCTGTTCGTGATGGGTTTCAGCGAAGAGAAATCATGGGAGCATTGACTCATTTAACCGATGTTCAATGCATATTGGATAATGACTTGGAAAGAAGTGCGAAATCTGGCTTGCGATCCGCTTTACGAGAATGCGCTGAAATGGGGATTAAGCGAATACAATTGGCTCCATGTGATATGCCTTGGATTCGCCCACAGGTGTTTGAGCGACTTCGCGAAGGCAGTCGCCCAGTGATGATGCCAAAAGGTGAGCATTTGCAACCTCTTCTATCACTGATTGATGTGGAGACGGTCCTTGCAGCATTGGAACGAGCTGATATGCGCGCTTCATTGAAGAACACCTTGCGCAGTGTGCCCTGCCAAATTATTGAGATCTCTGACAAAGTGTGTTTTCGTAACATCAACTCTCTAAGCGATATGAACTCATAAATGTCCTAAGTTATTCCCCATCGTTATACGATGGGGGCCCCTCGCCCTCTACATGGCTGTAATGGATGGGGATCGGATGCGTCTCCTTGTGTTAGCTATCGCAGTTGAAGAAACCGTGCCCAATACAAATGCCGATTTTTCCATAAATCGGTAGGGCATCGGCCCAATCTTTGACACCCGATAGTTCGTCGAAAAGTTGCTGCAAAATTACCCACCTCCATTGCTTATTGCAGCCTATCGGCCGTATCAATCACTCAAAGGTGTTGTGTATGCCATTGACTATGTCGATGTGAAGAAGGCGCCAAGTGTTGATTCCAATAAAACACCTGTGACTACGCTGGTAATCGCTGCAACCCACATCATGGTCGACACTTGTCCGAGTGCCAATGTAATTCCTCCTCCACGTAAGCGAGATGCAACCGATGAGAGAATGAATACCATGAATACAATCAGGATGGAGGTGACTATTTTGAAGAGAGCAATATTTGATTCGACGCCTCCTGCGTCTTCCAAAACTGGCAAACCAAGGCCGCCTGCATTGGTGGTTATATCACCAAAATCCATGTTCTCCATACCTTGGGCAACACCAGCAACGTTTGAGCCCAATTGGAACACGACTGCGATTGCGATGTTAAATGACACAATTGTAGCCACCAATAGGCCGTACGCAACACCATTCATTGTGCTGGCCGACAAAGCTCTTCGCCGACGTAGTGACAAGAGGTTGGTTGTGTTTTGACTGACCAGATCGGCAACTGCTGCAGGTTCTCCACTCGCTTGAGCGCCTTCCAAATAGATGCGATTGAATCGCGACACCATTGAAGAATTGACTTCTGCTGAAAACCAGTCCCAGCTACGTTCGGAATCGATTCGCAGCATCAGTCGACTTTCTAGACTCGCGATCGAATCATTGAGGGAACCGAAATCAATGCCACGTAGTGCCTTGATTGTTGCAGATGGTTCGGAAGCACGGGCTTGTGCTGTTCCACCTAGGGCTCGAATAAAACCAGGATAAGATTCATCTCGTCGCATGATACTTTTTTCTTCTCGGGATGCCGTCACCCCTGGAACAAGGAATGGAGTGAATAACAAAGCAACCAAAACCAATCCGTATTTGTCCCATGAAGACGTGATAATTTCACTGTACAAAATTGCAACTACCAGCGTCGACAAAAGAATGGGGAGGCCCATGCCACCAGCAGTCAACCAAGTTTGCCGTGACCGGGTTCTAAATGATGTTTCAAACTCATGCCTACCGAAGATTGGGTCGTCGGGAACAATTGAGCGGAAGGCGACTAACATCGATATTTGCATGATGACAAATAGCGTGGCAGCAAGCAAAACCCATCGAATCCTGACCAAAATGTCGAGAGGGGTGGAACCATAATCATCTGTAATGAAGAGAACCAAGTGTATACCAGCTACAACAAGACCAAAAATGCCAGTAGTGGTCAAAGAGATGTAAATTTCTTTGAGCATGTCAATTGACTCAAGACGGGTGTCATACAGTGTGTCGAATTCCTTGGCGAAGGTCATCTGTTCAGCCTTCATGAACTCATTAATGGGTTGACCTGCCTCTACTGAGAATGCCATCCGATCAAGGAAATCCCCCCAAATAGGTGAGGGGCTTTGTCGCCCTACAACCCGGGAGGCTTCGGGCAAACTGGTATGCCATTTATCCACCAATGTCTCAATGGCTTTCACTTCTTTCGCAAGTGCTCCATAATCACTCATTTGTCGAAGAATGTCGAACATTGATTGAGAGGTGACTTCGCCGATACTAAGAATGCCCATTCTTGTGATGAACATGTGCATTTCTTTCTCGATTAGGACTGCCTCACGCATGGTCTGAATGACTGGCCATGAAATAGCGGCTACGGTTGAAACAAGCGGAAATAAAATCAGTAGAACTACGCCAGAGGCGCCGATGAAAAATGATGACAGGGTAAAGAAAAGAATTGACGATACAGCCAATCCACCAACAAAGGCAGGTAAGACGATTTTGAGGGCATATTCCCCTAGTGGAATATCCATTCTGCGGAATGCGATTTGGTACAGTGGTAGCCGTTGCATCGTTTCACCTCAGTCTTCGATTGGTACCCAAGTATCAATTGCATTTGAGAACGCTTTCCAATCCTGTTGATAGTAAATATCGAGCAAGTCGAAAACGTCATCATAATGGGTAATATCTCTGTCCACCATTCTCTGCAAAGCTTCAGCGCGGCGAGCCATTTCATCATAGATATCACGCTTATTTTCGAAGCCCATGAGTGCTGCCATTTTGTTCTCCATAAGATGCGATTGAAACATACCTCGGAAGTAGTGTTTATCTCGTACTGGATCCCAATCAAACATACCTCTGGTAAGTACGCCATCAGCGTGTTTGTTGTATCCAATCACTTCATCGATTCCCGTGATTCTACGAGCAATCCCCCCACCTGGGGCTTCAACAACTTCTTGGAAAATTGCAAAGTTCAAGTTGTCAAAGAAACGCATTGGAACGTTGATTGGATCGCCAGTAAATCGTTGAATCATTTTGACAATCGATGAGGCGTGGAATGTTGCAATCACAGGGTGACCTGTCTGCATTGCTTGGAATGCAGTGGCACCTTCAACACCACGTATTTCTCCAATAATGATGTATCTAGGACGAGAACGCAATGCTGCCTTCAGCAAATCGAACATCTCGACTCTGCTTTCTTCATTCTTCGAGTCTCTTGTAACTAATCTTTGCCAAATCTTGTGCCTAACTTTCACTTCAGGAGTATCTTCTGCAGTGTAAATTTTGACATTGTGGTCGATGAAAGGTAAAATTGCATTCAGAGTTGTTGTTTTTCCGGAAGCGGTCTCCCCACTCACCAGAACTGACATTCCATATTCTAAACATATCCAGATGTATGCGGCGACTTGAGCACTCATTGTGCCCCACTTGATCAGTTGAGTAACCGAAATCGTTTCTTCAGCGAATTTTCTGATAGTGAAGGATGGGCCGAGCATAGATACGTCATCGGAAAATATGATGTTGATACGTGAACCATCGAGTAAAGCACCGTCAATAATTGGTTTATTATCTGATACAG
>JAQXFF010000277.1 GCA_029250425.1 Candidatus Thalassarchaeaceae archaeon
TGAAATCCAAAAACGTGATACTGCGGGCTAAAACACTCGCGCAAACGCGCGCATACGTGCCTGCGCGCGGGCGACGGATTGATATTCAGAAGGTGCTCGGGGTAGGTTGGGGTGGGGCCAGAAATGCGTGGAAACGTGAGCGGTTGGTATGCAAGATTAGATCGAGAATGTGAAGACAGAATCGAACAAATGAACATCTGGCTTCATGCTTGGGAAGAAGCGCTCAGAACGCATCAACCTCAAGCGAGTCAATTGCCAAGTGATTGGCCTACTCTACCTGCTAGTTTACTTACAGACCCTGGGCATGTATTGGACCACCTTCTTTGCCGTCACGATGCTGAATCTGATGGTCGGAGTCCTCGTGGAGCACACCCCACACCGACCCGACTTGCAGATGCCATCATTGCTGATGAATTGAAATCTGATGTGGCCATTGGTGGCCCGTCCCCTTCACTGTCAAGCGTAAACCTCGCCGCTTTGCCCCCTGCCTTCAGAGCACAAGCCGAGGCCATAAATGGCGAAAAAGAAGCGGCTCGAGAAGCCGAGGTTGATGAAGAAACAGAGCGGGAAATTGCCACAGGTGCGCGGACGCGAACCGGTGTCCCCCTCCCCTTTGCTGACCCAGCTGTCGGTGGTGGATTGTTCCCTTCACGTATTCTAAAGTGGCACGGTGAAAAAATCGTGGATCTGCCTGTTGAAGAGCGAGCCGAAGATACTCGCACATTGTTGTCCTCAATGCAATTACTCGATGTCTGTGAAGTTGCAGCAGAAATGACTCGTCGTCGTTTGCTCCTTTCCGCCATACGCGCTGATTTGGTATCCTTGAACGATGAGCCAAAGGAAGGTTGCCTTGCTCGAAGTGAAGCGATGTCTATTTTCGAAGATGTTGTCAAAGTTGGTGACGCACTCAGAGATGATTGGCCGTGGGATGAACCGCCCCGACTACTCATGGGCAATCCTCCATGGCTGAGAATCAAAGATCGGTTCCGTGGACATCCAGATGGAAGCAGTCTCCGAAAAGAACTCGGAGAAGAATTGCGTAGTCTCCGAGAGGATGACGGTTCCTTGCGATTCAGTACACTCCGTGGAAATGTCAACCTCTACCGTTTGTTCTTGGAAAGAAGCCTACAGCTTGTCCGAGCAGGTGGCCGTGTTCGACTCATTGTCCCCGACAGTCTACTTCGTGAACAAAGCAGTGCTCCATTGCGACGTTTGTTGGTCGATTCACATGAATGGACAGGGATTTGGACATTCCCCGAATCGGCTCGACTTTTTACCGGTGTCACACAAGGTGTCCTCATTCTTGGAATCACGGCTGATGGTGTAACTGAAGAATTGATTTGTCAAGGACCAGCAGAAGCAAACGAACTTTGCTCAAAGAATGGATTGGACAAAGAGGTACCAAGATTCAACCTCGACCGAGAACGCTGGGCACGATGGAGTCGAAAAGAATGGGCCGTTCCAAGATTGCCTCGTAATAGATTTGAACGACAAACTCTACTCACTATTATCGATGAACTTGCAGATCTTCCCCGTTTGGCGGAATCTCATCACTGGCTTGCGGGCGAAAATCGCCTGCGTGTCCGCGTTGGAGAAGTTGATCAGACAACATGGAGTGCTGATATCAAACCCTGGAAGAAAGGCAGCAGAGGTACGCCCTTCATTCGAGGAATTCACTTTAGAAATGATGTTGATAAGGGAATTTGGCTCCAACACCCCTCGTTTGATTCCTCAATCAATGAGGATGCTGCTGAACGTAAACAGGCACAATGGCGAGGAGCAATCCCCGCTCCAAAACACCCACGTCTTGCATGTCAAGCAATTGTGAATGCGCAGCAAATGCGGCGTCTTCGCTGGGTTGTTCTACCCGCTGGTTACGTTCTAGGCAATTCGGTCAACCACTTAGAATTGCCAGAAGAAGTAGCGAATCGAATTTCTGAACAACATGGAAATCTAAATTCTGCTCTATCATGGCTCTGTGAATTATTGAATGATCAAAGGCTAGATGCATGGGCCCGCGCATGGGCGGCAAACAACAATGTCAACAATTACGAATTGGAAATGTTGCCCCTTCCACCTTCGGAAAGTGCACTTTCGGCACAGTTTGCATAGATTCCGACATCCGGTACCACCCTTCGGGAATACGGAAATAAAAAACCAAACCTCCCAAGCCTTCATTAAGCGGTGCACTACCATATCCGAACATCTGCAATCGTAGAGGTGAAACTGGAAGATGGGCATACATCCAAAGATCGGTGTGACGGGGTTACCCCGCAGTGGGAAATCAGCAGTAATGGACAAGGTCGTCAGCATGTTGTCCGAGGAACGGCTCGCTGAAATGCGTGCTCGTGGTGACGATGTTGCCGCAGCTAAATTACTAGGTGGAATGCGATGCGAACCTGTCAGTGAAAATGGCGAACGTGTTGGTTTCAAGTGTATCAACTTCCAAACAGGTGAGTCGGCTGTTATGGCGCACAAGAGTATTGATTCCCGAATGCGAGTGTTGGGTTATGGAATCGATACAGAAGCATTGGAGAGTATTGCGGTCCCAGCAATCCAGGAAGCGATGGATGATTACGAAGTTCTCGTCATTGATGAAATTGGAAAATTCAGTGTGGAGAGTGAGGCATTTGTTGAAGTAGTCCGTAAGGCAATGGAAATCGATAAGCCCACACTTGTAACTCTTCACAAGAAAAGTCGACATCCGCTATTGCAGGATATTCGTCGACGAGATGATGCGCGAATTCTTGAGGTTACACCGGTCAATCGGGCATTGCTACCCTACAAGATTCACAAGTTGATTCGAGAGACCTACTAGGTCACTCTTCTTCGTTGTGTGTTTGTTCTAACATCTTGACTTCCATATTTGCCCAAGCACCAGAAAGACGATCTGTGTCGTGGGCATCAGAATGTTCTGCTGCCAATCGCTCAGAAATTTGATATTCAGATTCGTTCGGGAAATATTTGCTAAATGGGGGGTTGGTTCCCGATTTTCTTGCTGTTCGGTATACAAATCCAAGACCCAGTCCCAGTGCTGCCCCCGCTGGAACCAACCAGCCAAGAGGTGAGGATGCTGTACAGGGGTCATCGAGGAGTGAAGCGTCAGGTTCTGGACACTCGTCGGGTGGTAATCTCCCGTCAATGAGAGCGAATGCTGTGGCGAGTAAAAGAGCGAAGCCGAGGCCGAAGAATAGACGTTCGGCGGCGCGTGCTGGGGTCTGCATTGTACCTGCGAGGGGGGGGCGCCGCATCAATCAAACGGCGGTTGAATTTTGACCCGATAGCAACGAAAGGTTGAGACACTACATTCACACGCAACTAGGTTGAGCAATATGTCAAATGTTCCAGATGACCTGAAATATACAGCAGAACATGAATGGATTCGTATGGAAGGTGATGTTGCTGTGATTGGCATTACTGATTATGCACAAGAAGCATTGACCGATATTGTTTGGATTGAATTTCTTGCTGATGAAGGCGATTCAGTAGAAGATAATGGATCCTTTGCAAGTGTTGAATCTGTCAAATCTGTATCTGATATTTACGCCCCACTGGCCGGCACCATTGTTGCACTCAATCATGACCTGCAAGATGCACCCGAAGCCATGAATGAGGATGCCTATGCTTCATGGATTGCGAAAATCGAACTTGCAGATGTTGGAGCGGTAGATGGTCTTCTCGATTCTGTAGGATATGCTGCAATTATCGGAGAATAAGCATGGATGAGTCAATCCCACTCGCTGATCGCCTCACGCTCTACTTTGATGGATCATGCCAAGAAAATCGGAACGTGACCGCTGAAACTCCGGCAGGATGGGGGGTTGTCATTGTTCGTGGTGATTCTGGTTTAGGTAAAGGAGATGGGGAAATCATCGAAGAGTTGAGTGGATTGGTGATCACCGAATCAAATGTTGATGGGTTTCTTGGGGCTGAAGTTGGAAGTAACAACACCGGAGAATTATCTGCGATAGCGCATGCACTTCGGTGGCTCCTCATTGAAGGGAGCACGGATACTGTGACCATTCGAGGGGATTCCCAATATGCACTACATATCGCAAGAGGAGAATGGCGAGCTAAGGCGAATCGTGAATTGGCAGCGAGGGTTCAATCTCTCTGGAATGAAGTAACTTCATTGCGCATTGTGAAAGCAGAACACATCCGGGCTCACCGGGGTCATCGTTGGAATGAACGGGCGGATCATCTCGCATGGCGAGCGTGTATTGGAGAGAACCCTTTGCCCCTACAATTTTGGAAACCAGGTAATCGTTAATCAGACGGTGTTTTAGCCTGATATTTGCGAATGAGAGGTACTGCTACACGACCAATTACCACCACATTGATGATGAAAATGATGAGGATGAAAGGTAGGGCAAAGTCCCCTCCTCCTCCTGTATTCCATTCTAGCATCTCGACAAATGCAATCCTTGTCGGGTCATCTGGATCATAATTGACTG
>JAQXFF010000293.1 GCA_029250425.1 Candidatus Thalassarchaeaceae archaeon
CTATATTTTGATTCCGAGCCATTTCACCGTGATGTCGAACTGTTCAAACTGGATGCACTTGATGTTCACCTCAAACGGCAATCTTGAGAGTCCAAACCCCCTGCGAAGTCTATGGTCGACCCTCCTTCTGATGCGAAGTTGCTTTCAGATACCGAAGTCGCCGATTCTTGGATTGATGCAAAACGAGTTTGGATGCAAGGCGGTTTGTACATTTTCATGATTGGGGTTTCTTGTTTTATTATAGCTAATTTTGAGATCATCCACTGGAATTACATCGCCCCAATCATTGCGGTCGGGATTCTTGGTGTTCTGGCTTTCAGTTTTCAGAAAATTGCTGCTTCAAGAAACGAATTGGATGTCATTGCGATTTCTACAGGCCACCCTTGGCACGATTCTGAATCAATCGGTCGTACAACAGTATATGTTCTCAGTGAAGATAAATGGGTCTGTTTAGATGGTAATGTTCGTCTTGTGGCCACAAGAGACCCGATTCTCGAAAAAATATTGCTCAGAGATGGTGATTCAGAGGGTAAAATTTTAGCCCGATGGAGTGGAGAACTGAATCAAAAAGTTGTGACGATTATCAACATGGCTCAAGCCTTGGCAAACGCCCAAGATCGTGATGAAGGTGCAGTTGATACTTTTGAGTCCGCTCGAGAGCGGGAAGAGACAAGTGAAGGAGTCCTCGACCGCGAATGGATGGCAACAGAAGAGGGGTCCATCGATTATGAACCCGGTGCGATACTGCGTGCTTTCAAGCAATCAAAGGATTCCGAAGAGGGGTCGAAATTGAAGAATGAGCATGAATAATCCCTGAAAGACCCCTAAGACCATATGCGTTCCTAGATGCAAATCGGATGATGAGTTGGCGTGAACAGTTGGAAGACCTTCCTACTGAACAACGAATTTTGGTTGAAGGTGGGAGTTTATCTCAACGATTTTCAAAACGCCCTTTGTATCTAACACATCCAGCATTGATCGGTGGTTTCTACGGATTCATTGTCTCAATAGCACTATTGTTACCTGTGGGTTATGAAAACGGTTTGAGTCAAGAATCAATTCGCGATCAAGCCTTCCTCAGTGTTTTGTTGATGCTAATCATTGCCATTACTGGACACTTTTCACACATCATTGCTCAAATTTTGAAGCGTCCACCAATCTCATTACGAAGGGGATTGGTTTACCCAATGCCATTCATCGGACTGAGTATCCTCAGTGTGATGCTTGTCACTGGATTGGAATCTGAAATGACTGAAAATACTGCCACTTGGGTTTCATACTTCGGATGGGCGTTGTTGCTTGCCCCAGGGCCCGTTTATGTCCACCTTTCTTGGGCGCCGCGCTGGAGATTACTATGTCGTTTGGAAGAAGGTTTGGACCCTTTCCAGGGCGATATACCGTCTCGGAACATGCCCGACAACGAAGAAGGAATCTCCGATTCGGACATGGAAATGGCAATTGAAGACATTGAGGAAGATCCTCCGCTACTTCACGTATCAGATAGTGAAGAATAATCAGATAAGGCCGATCTTTCGACCCGCTGATTCATATCCAGCCAGAACTGCATCCAATTGCTCATTGGTTAGCCCTGCTGACAATTGATTACGAACTCGTGCAGCATCCCGTGCCACCATTGGGAAAACAATGGCACCAGCAACAATCCCTTCATCCCTTAGTGCCGAAACAAGTTCCTTGGCCACCCTGCTTTCACCACACATGACTGGAATAATCGGAGTTGTTGAAACACCCAAATCAAATCCCAGACTAGACATTTCGGCACGGAAACGATGTGTGTTCGACCAAAGTCGTGCATGGTGTTGAGGTTCATCCATCAATACTTCAACAGCTGCTTTTTGGGCCGCTGCTACACCAGGTGGTTGACTACCCGAAAGCAACCATGACCTAGAATGATTCAATGCATGCTTCCGCATTTGAGCACTCCCTGCAACGATGCCACCCTGAACCCCAAGGGCCTTGGAAAATGAACCGATTTCAAAATCCACCCTTCCTTGCAATCCAAAATGATCAACAATCCCTGCACCACGTTCCCCCATTACACCCTCACCATGGCAGTCATCGACGAATATCATCGCATCGTGTGCTTCAGCCAACTCCGTGATTTCATCCAATGGACAAACATCTCCATCCATCGAAAATACGCCGTCGGTAATGATGAGTTTTCGCTCAGCATCGGCATGATTCTTGAGAGCATGTTCCAAACCCTCCATGTCATTGTGTGGATAAACTGCTCTCTGAGCTTTGGTCAAACGCACTCCATCAATAATTGAACCATGGTTTAACTCATCTGAAATGATGACATCTTGTTTCCCCTGTACAAGGGTGGGAATTAACCCGACATTGGCGGTATATCCTGCACTATAGATGAGGCTAGCCTCTACTCCTTTGAATTTCGCTACAGCTTCTTCAGCCGCGAGGTGGATGTCCATTGTACCTGAAATCGCCCGAACTGAACCACTGCCAGCACCATACTTTTCAGTCGCTTCAATCATTGCAGCCATGACTTTGGGGTGTGTCGTTAAATTCAGATAATTGTTTGCTGAGAGCATGATCATCCGTTGGCCATCGACTGTGCATTCAGGCTCACTGGCACTTTCCAATGTAGGTGGTTCCCAATTGAGACCCCCTGCAACCAGTTCTTCGTAGCGCTCTGCCATCCATCGGTGCTCTCGCGCCATGCACATCGCACACGTCGATTGGCTGTTGATGCTTACGCCAAGACATTCATGACGAAAGGGGCCTAGGACCAAACATGCGAAGCGTGCGGGTGACCGTTCTCGGGACTGCACAAGATGGGGGTGTCCCTCAACCGGGATGTGTTCGTGATTGTTGCCGAAATGTGCGCTCAAACGATGCACTGCGGCGTTTTCCCGTAAGCCTCGGAATCGTAGGAAGCGATGGGACCACGCACCTCATTGAAGCCAGTCGTTCAATGGGTGAACAATTCGAAATTTGGCATTCTGTTGATCCTGTTAATGGGCCACTTAGTTCACTCAGTATCACACACGCTCATCTTGGCCACATCGATGGTTTGGGATTGTTTGGCAAGGAAGTTATGAACGCTAAAAATCTCATAGTTCACTGTAGTAAATCCGTTGCAAACCTAATCGAAAGTAATCCTCTATGGAGGACTTTGCGAGAGGAGGGTGTCATTTGCCCAAACATTTGGAATCCAAATGAGGCGTTTGAACCATCCCCTGGTTGTGGATTCAAGATCAGACCCGTTCCTGTGCCGCATCGTGACGAATTGAGTGATAATCATGCCATCATCATCGAGGGAGAGGGGCTCAAACTTCTGTTCATGCCAGATCATGATTCTTGGGAGGGAACATTGTCTGGACTCTCCATCAGGCAATGGTTATCCAATTTAGAGGTCGATATTGCACTCATTGACGGGACCTTTTGGGATGAAAATGAATTGAGAAATCGCGATATGAGTGAGGTGCCACACCCGACTGTAAGTGAAAGCTTACAACGACTTGGAAGCCGAGGGCATGGCGACCCAGATATTCGATTTCTCCATTTAAATCACACAAATCCACTCTGCAATCCATCTTCTGCTGAAAACAAAGAGTTGGCCACCAAGGGGTGGGGACTTGCTTCAGAAGGGGATTCGTTCACGCTTGAACGGTTATGAGGGGCGGGCGCACGCGCTCGCCCATGCGCCTCACAGGAACGGTCAGTAGTGGACTCGGGCGTGCCCATGTCTTCATGGCGCAGGAACACTATCAAATTCAATTCAAATCAATTCTAGAGAATGAAGCATGGCCTGGTACCCTGAACATTAGAGTGGTCGGTGAGGATTTAGCCGCTTATGTCGCACTTCGAAATTTATCCGGTGTCGATACCTTAGATGTCAGCGAGGAAATTAAAACCAATGCAGCAGGTATTGACATCTCTGAAATCAACCCCCTACGTGTTCGTGGATTTCTAAGAGAGGGGCGTTCATTTGGAGGCGCCACTGCATTCCACGCCACCATTTCTTCTGATGGGCAAGTATTGCCCTGTGCTATCCTCATCCCTGATTTAACCCGCCATATCGATGTAGTCGAAGTCATTGCAACCGTGTTCTTGAGAGATCATCTCGATATTTCAGATGGAGATATTGTCTCCCTCAATTTGGATTGAGATTGGCCAGCCAAGCCGCTTGATGCAACTGATCCTGTTCGGCTCTGGCTTTGTTGGCCCACAAACGGTAAGCCCTACCAGTGGGTACTATTTCAGCCACCAGTGGTATTTGGAAACCCATTTCCGATTGATTGCATAAATGTGGAGTGCCCGGGTGATCAATTGACCAAAGAGTCAACCATTCCGGTTCAGCACGCCCAAAGTCTGCCGAAACACCTGGGTTTTCAAGTGCATTTTGAACTTCTTCAAAAGTGAATCTACCTCTGGCCATACCAAGCATTGCAGAAGCGATTCTCCGAACTTGGTTCCAAACAAAACCTTCAGCACGGATTGTAAATCCAAGTACAGCGCCTTCGCCATCAAGCCAAGGTTCGCAAGAGAGTACGCGCTTTACTGTTGAGCGACCTTCCTGTGGGCGGCAAAAATTCAGGAAGTCGTGTTCACCCACAAAAATTGAACACCATGATGTCAAATCTGAAACCGTAACATTGGACCAACCGTCCAATGCCTGAAGACGGTATAGATAGGTTCGAGAATGGGCATTGCGTGTCCGCAGTTCTGAATCCACGGATTGTGCTGCCCAAATTCGAATATCAGTTGGGATTTGATCATTGAGAGCTGTGATAATTCCTCGTTCACCCACACCCTCCCAAATTTGCGCAGGGATATTGAAACTACCAATGTTCATCCGTGCATCTACCCCCCCATCGGTTCGGCTGGAAAGGGTGACTGGATGTGTATCTCGTTTACACCATTTCAAACGAATCAGGGCCGATTCAAGTTCACCTTGAATCGTTGGTACATTTGGTTGAACCTGAGAACCGCTGTAACCCCGGCCCAGATATCCAACGGCAACGGCAATCCGCACCGTCATGGTGCTACCTCACTCACTAGATAGGGTTGTGACTGCATCTTCCGCCGAGTAGCCTAATCCACCAACGGCCCAGACCAAAGCTTGTTTCAGCCATGGTTGAATCATCGGGTTGTCCCTTCCTTGACCGACTCTTTCAATGGCGTCTACAATCAATCGACTTGCATCGAATAAGGTATCTTCAACCGGGATATCGGCAAGATCTGCCATCTTTTCGAGGCGCTGATACTCTTTGATGGCCATAGGAATTCGGCCACAATCGAGGCAGAAATTGGCAAAACTAGCAACGTACTCAATGTTATCCTCATCCAATGACATCGCTTTCTTGTAAACCTGCATGATTTTTCCAGCTGGCACATCCTCTTCCATATCGATTGAAAGTCGCATGAATGCAGCCTCCGCCCAACCATAGTGTCCCACTGGGTTTTCTGGTTCTGCATCGATGAGGTTTTGGAAAACACCCATCGCTCCTTGAAAGTCTCCTGCGGACATCGCTTGCGCGGCCTGTAGCATAATCTCGTCTGACATCGACCCCTGCGGGGTCGAAACCACCTATGAATAAAGCGGCGTGAATGGGTCACTCATAAATCGGCCAACTCATCCATTTCTGGCAACTCATCTGAGGAATCTCCTTGAGCCTTGGAAAGTAATTCAACCATTTGCTTTTGGACCTCAAGTTGCTCCTCAGCCTTTGTTACTGCCGAGTTGGAATCCATCATTTTTAGCATTAAATCGTAGGTTTCTTGCCAATGACGAATCCCATAGAATGAGATGTCGGGGGTGAATCTTTCGATTTTGACGGTTCGCTGAAAAGTGACGATAAAGAAAATTCGACCAAGCCACTTCAGAACCCCACCTGAAGTTGTAGTTTCAGTGGGCGGAGATACGGCGATACTGCCGCCAACGGTCTCAGTGGCGACATGTGATTGATCGCCGATGTTACAGTATACAGTTGCATAGCCGAATATTGCACCAATCGGTGACCTG
>JAQXFF010000303.1 GCA_029250425.1 Candidatus Thalassarchaeaceae archaeon
CATGGGCGGCGACAAAAAAAAGAATCCGAGATGAGATGCGGGGCTAGTATGATTTAGTGGGCTACCAAAGAAGCCCTCTTCTGTTCGTGTGCGTCCATGATTGAGAACAATGACAAGCGTCGGGTTTGAATGTCGGAATCGGTTCGGTGCATCATGGGCAATGAAGTTACATTGGAAGACGGGATGCAAGCACCTCTGTTTTCAGCCGAGGATGGTGCAGGAAATGTTTGGAATTTGAGTGACCTGCTCGCAGCAGGGAAGCGTGTGGTATTGTACTTCTATCCAAAGGATTCCACACCAGGATGTACGACGCAAGCTTGCGATTTCCGCGACAATATGGCTGCACTGGGCTCAGCGGATGTAGCAGTGTTTGGCGTTTCAAAGGATAGTGCGAAATCACACCAGAACTTTACTGAAAAGCAGGACTTGAACTTCCCCTTATTGATGGATACAGAGGGTGAATTATTGGAGCAGTATGGCGTTTGGAGAGAAAAGAAAAACTACGGCCGAACATACATGGGTATCTCGCGTTCAACATTTGTTATCGAAGCGGATGGGACACTTTCTTTGGCAAAATATGGTGTCAAAGCAAAGGGACATGTCGCTCGAATCCTAACCCACCTTGAGTTGGAGTGAAAACGATGGCAGGGGGGGAACGAATTGACCTACCGAATGGTTCGGTCGCGTGGTCCCCTTGTTACATCGGTAAAAATTGTCAAATCGGCTCTAACGTGAGCGTCGGTTGTCTGGCACACGTCGGACGGAATGTCACGCTAGGAGATGGGACGAGGATCCAAGGGGGTGCCTATGTGGCAGACCTCTCAAACCTCGGTGACAATGTATTCATTGGACCCAATGCGACAATCTTGAACGACAAGTATCCGCCGAGTGGTAACCCTGACCTTTGGGAACCCGTGACCCTTGAAGACGGAGTTGTCATCGGCGGAGGTGCGACCGTATTGCCAGGGCTTATCGTTCACGAGAATGCAGTCCTTGCGGCCGGCTCAATTCTAACCAAGAATTTACCTTCTGGCGAAGTTTGGGTAGGCAACCCGGCCCGCTTCCACTCAACACGTGAAGAATATAAAATCAGGCGCGGCGCTGAATAATTGGTAAAATCGCCTTGGGAAGCGGTAATATTTGAATAGGGCCTTTGGCATGTTATGAACCGTGCACTGCTGTTGGTTGGGCTACTCCTCATCTCCTGTTTTTCGGGCCTTGCTTCACTAAATATTGAGACTGAATTCGCCGATGCTGAATCGCACGAGACTTCCGCTCGAACAGCCACCAATCCATTGGGTTGGGAATGGGTGACCAAGGACAATGATGCCGGGTATGTGTGGACTCGAAGTGTAGAAACTGATTCGAATCAGAATACCTACATTGCTGGTATTTTCCGTGGAGGAAGCCTATCTCTAGATCAGGAGCACGCCCTAAATGCCGGTGGCCTGGATGCCTTCGTTGCCAAATTCGCATCGAATGGTGATGTGCTCTGGCTTACCACCTTTGGTGGTGAATTGAATGAACATGTGGAAGATATGTTGGTTGATGATGCGGGTAATATCGTCGTCGTCGGCAGTTATGATTCTCCGCAATTTAATGCGAGCACAGACATTCTAACCAACTCTGGTAGCCGAGACGGTTATTCCATTCAAATCGATGCTGGAAACGGTGCCATTGGTTGGGGCAATTCTCTCAGTGGAACGGGCTTTGACAACATCACCGGAGTCACCAAAGATTCGGGAGGGTACTTTGCCTATTCAGGTTGGACTGCAAGTCCGTCACTTACCGTCAATGGAACTACACTCAACAACAGTGGCAACACAGATTTGCTTGTCCTTTGGGGCTATACCAATGGAAGTTGGCACCAAGGGCGAATCTACGGTGGAAGTGGACAGGAACAAGCCCACGATATCGTTGCCGACCAGAACGGGAAAGTGATGGTCGCAGCTGAATTTTCCTCAAGTTCCCTTACCCTTGACCAAACTTCGATTAGCCATGGTGGTGGCACAGGTTCGGATAGTCTGGTCATGCGTGTTGCACACGCTGGTGTGGAATGGGTTCGCAAGCCAATTTGCAGTGTGAATGATAGAGCTTGGGATATCGATGTCGATAGTGCAGGTAACGTCTTCGTCGTTGGTGAAATTATGTCAAACACATCGAGCTATCATTCGATTACTTGGGGCTCTATTCAAATTAACAATGGCGACGATTATGAATCCGTATACGTGGTCAAATTTTCCAACGTTGGTGCGATTGGTTGGGCCTTAGAAACTAGGGCTTCGAGCTATAACTACCGTTTTTCCAACCCCTCGGTTGATGTGTATGCCAACAAAATTCTGGTTTCCTTGGTTGGAGACTACAGTTTCTACTTTACTGGTAGTTCCAACACCAATACAGTCTCTGTTGAGTCCAATTACAGGGACAATGCGGTAGTGGTTGAGTTGACAAATACTGGCTCAATGAGTTCATACAGTTCGTATCTAATCCGCTCACAATATGCCTCCATCGATGATGTCGCTTGGGTCGATCTTGGCAATTCAAATCCTGACGTTGTTGCACCCATCAATCATCTAGCAGGAAGAGATGGATTGTTCAGCACATATTCAGACGCTCCTGCAACGACATTAGAGCGCTGGTCTTGGTCTAATGGACGCCCACAATCTCAGAATTTTTGGCGCACGATAGGGCATACCGGAACGGAGGACATCCTCGATATTGAGTCACTGAATTCAACCGCAACAGTCATGCTTGGAATTTCCGATTATTCGTCACAAAGTCTACGCTTCGGTGATGATGCCATAGGTGGAAATACATCTTATGCATCGGAAGATTATTCTCGATTATTCCTTGCTGTTGCTGATTCAAATGGCAATTGGACAAATGTTGATCAAATCAAGATCGGAAATAAATTGGGCCCAAATTCGAATAATTATTTTGCGGGGCGAGACCCAGCTGCAATGGCCATTGGACCCAATGGAACGGTGTGGGTTGCCTTCTGGTGGTCCAATTGGGTGGAGATTCCTGGTTTGACAAGTCGTAACAGTGGGTCAGGATTCATGGTTGCAAGTTGGTCGCCGACAAATGGATGGATGTCTGCAGATACAATCGGTTTCTCGACAAATTATCATGTGAACGTTGACATCGCCGTCGATGGAAATGGGGATGTTTTCTTCCCGGGTACGTGTTATGGAACTGTATATATGCACGGTTCACCATATTCTGGAAACAACTGGTGGCAAACCTGCTTTGCGCATCGACATGCAACCAACGGTTGGAATGCGATTCATCGTTCAACATACTACAATGGCAACAGTCCAAGTATAGACACAATGATCGATCATCCGAATGGTGGTGTTGTATTTTGGGCAAAAACAGGTACGTTCTCGACAGGAACAGGTTCGAATAGCGTAGACTCAAGTGTCGGTGGGCTGATTCGACTTACACCCTCGAACGGAACGATGTGGTGGGCTGGGCCCGAACCGACCTATACCAGTTCGAATTCTCTCTTCGTAGAATCGCTTGACACCAGTCCATCTGGCGATATTTATGTGGCGGGTTATTTCCAATACTCAGTATCATTCCCGAACTGTTGCTCAGTTAATTCTGGTGGAGGATATGATGGATTCATTGCTAAACTCAACAGTAGTGGTGTTTGGGATTGGTCCATCGCTTTGGGTGGTACATCTCATGACTACATCTACGACATCAATATGGTCGGGCCGGGAAGTATTGCTGTTGTTGGTCAGAAATATGGTGTCATCAGTGTGGGATTGACGACACTTTCCTCAGCAGGCACCGGATTTGTTGCAATGGCCTCCTCTCTTGGCACTTGGGAATGGGCAGCTCAACCTACGGGTGCAACCACCATTCGGCAGGTGACTGCGACAGGAAATGGCACCGTGGCTGCTGCAGGGCAACTGCAATTTTCAAATTCAGCGAGGACGTTTGGCTTGGATTCGCTGAATTCCTCCGACGGAGAGGACATCTTCCTCGCGCGTATGAGTGCAGATGCGGATGCGGACGGAATTACCGACAATCGCGACAATTGCCAGCAAATTTACAACCCGAGTCAATCCAATTTTGATGCCGATGCACAGGGTGATATTTGCGACTCTGATGATGATGGAGAAGGGGTCCCCGATTCGGCTGACAGTTGTCCTATGGGTGCGCTATTGTGGACATCCAACACCTCGACAGATTACGACACGGACGGGTGCAAAGACGATGTCGAAGATGCTGATGACGACAATGATGGGGCTCTCGATATTGATGATATGTGCGCGATTGGAACACTGAACTGGACCTCGACTGGAATCACTGACTACGATACCGATGGATGCAAGGATTCTGGCGAAGATCTGGATGATGATGATGACACAGTGAACGATACTGTAGATGCCTGTCCTAAGGGCGAATTGGGTTGGATCTCTACGCCACAACTCGATCATGATGGGGATGGTTGCTTAGATGCAATCGAAGACGATGATGATGATGATGATGGCGTGGATGATGTGGTCGACACATGTGACCGAGGTGATCTCAATTGGACCTCTTCGGCAAATACGGATAACGATGGAGATGGTTGCTTAGATGCGACTGAAGACCTCAATGATGACAACGATGACTTCCCCGATTACGATGATTCATGCCCACGAGGGGCGACTGAATGGTATTCGGGTCGAATGACCGATTATGATGGAGATGGCTGTCTAGATTCTACTGAAGATCTGGATGATGATGCCGATGGTGTTGACGATATCGATGACAACTGCCCAACCGGTATCGAAGGATGGGTCACGAACCCAACCGTCGACTTTGATGCGGATGGTTGTCACGATTGGAACGAAGACACCGATGATGATGGAGATGGAGTATCTGATTTGATTGACATTTGTTCTCGGACCGCAGCTGGTGCCGCATCCAATGCGGAAGGCTGCGCACCCGGGCAAACACCGGATTCTAATGGCGGAGGAGACTCTTCAGTCAATTACACTGAGGAACAGACATATGTCAACAACACGTATGTCAACAATACCTACGTCAACAATACGTATGAGAATAACACATACAGCAATGAAACCTTCCAAAACCAAACATTCCAGAACAATACCAACCTCAATCAAACCATTAACGAAGGCGAAATTCTCAATGAAACGGAACCTGAAGAAAATTTCGAACTCCCTT
>JAQXFF010000305.1 GCA_029250425.1 Candidatus Thalassarchaeaceae archaeon
GGAAATCATCACATCAGGTAGAGATAAACAAATACGAATCCACGATGAAAATGGTACATTGATTGATGTTCTAATCGACTCTAATTTTCCACTGTTGGTGATTGAACCCAGTGAAGATGAATCGATGTTGTTTTCCCTCACAGACAATTGTCGCCTGGATGTATACAACACTTCCAGTTGGGTTCGCGAGCAATCGATGGTTCTCTGTTCTATTGGACAAGGTCGCTCAATTGAAGAATTGGGTGAGCGCTTGATGATAGGCATGTCGAATGGCAAGGTTTTCTCAATCGAACTCAGTAACCTGACAAAAGAACAGGAATTCACAGTTCAAGGAGAAGTCGTTGGCTTCCGTGCAGCAGAAGGAGCGGGCGTCTTTATTTTCACATCCTTTAGTTCCAATTCAGAAGTCCACCTTCTTGATGCAGATCGTGATGGTGATGGTGTTGTAGATGGTCTTGATCAGTTCCCAGATGATCCATCCGAGTGGATTGATTCAGATTTCGATGGGGTCGGAGATAATGCAGATCAGTACCCAAATGATGGAACTGAAACTATTGATTCAGATGGAGATGGTGTCGGGGATAACACAGATGCATTCCCGTCTAATCCATCCCAGCAAACAGATACAGATGGCGATGGTTATGGTGACTATGAATACGGTCAAGATGGTGATAAATTCCCAACAGATTCCACGCAGTGGGCAGATACAGATGGTGATGGATATGGCGATAGTCAAGAGCCAGGAGCCACAGAACCTGATGCGTGTGTAAATCAATCGGGCGGTTCTACACTAGATCGCCTAGGTTGTCAGGATACTGATGGTGACGGATGGTCTGATCCCGGAAATGGGGACGAAGCTCATCCAATAGGAAATGCAGATGCTTTTTACATGGATGAAAGTCAGTGGCGTAATTCAGATGGCGATAACTATGGCGACAATTTGAGTGGTTACAGAGGGGACGCTTGCCCTACTCTAGCAGGAACAAGCACTAGAGCCAATATGTATGACCCGGGTGTCAATGCTTACACTTCAATCAATCGTTATGGTTGTGTTGACGAAGATAGTGATGGCTATGATGACAATACTGAATCCACTTTTGGTGATTGTACAATGGTCGGCATTCGAACTGAATGGCTTGACGAAGATCGCGATTGTGCAGGAAGTAATAGTGATTACAATGACACCGATCCAGAAATACAAACACTAGAAGACCATTGTTTCAAGCACATAGATGATGTTCAAACATGTAATGTTCTAGACGATGATACTGATTTGGATAACATCACGCTATTGGATGACGAAAAGGAAGTCGACATGATGGAATCCCTCAAAGAATTCGCAGTGATTGCAGGTTACATTGTAGGTGTTATGGCTGTGGCTATGCTGGTCATTGTTGGTACTGTTCGAATGATTGGAAAGGTTCGAGGAAAGGGCAAACCTGACGCTCAATACACGCATCAAGATGCGACACGTGAATTAGATGCGTGGGAAAGCGGTGACAAGTTTGAAACTCGAGGTGGGATTGATGAGCAGAAAGCATGGGGGGAGGATCATATCGATGAGGAGTCTGAAAGTGATTCAGATATGGATGAAGGCATTTTCGATGATGTAACAGACTCTTCAGAAGAAACGCCTTCGAGTGAATCAGAAGATTCCACTGAGGCTGAAGCAGATATTGTATCAGAAGAATCTGAGGCAGAGGAAAATGAAACCCCTGCATCCCCTGTTCCTGAACAGGGCCCTGAATCCGATACAGAACAACCTCCAGCAGAAGCTCCCCCTGTGCCATCAGGTGGGTTACCAGAAGGTTGGACAATGGAACAGTGGCGTTGGTATGGACATCAGTGGCTTGAACGCCATGGTGGCAATTGATTTCAGTGAAAGTTCACTGGGAGATTGTTTCGAAGTGATGCATAATCTTCACCAGAGTAGGCTCCACCAGTTTCCTTCAATGCGGTTGAAATAAGCCATAGTAATCCATTCCAATCTGTAGCTTGGGCATGTAGTTCAATTTCATTTGCTGCAGCCAAATCAAGAAGAATTCGAGCATTGCTCCCTCCATCCATCAATCCAAGAAATAGAGTCGATGCATCGACAGAATAAGCCGGAGGTTGTCCTTTCAATTTAACCACCATATGGTGAATGGCCTAGTCTTTCGATCAGCGCTTCGACATCAGTCTGACCGATGTCTCGCAGGCGATTTCGCAGCTTGTCTGCTTCCGCCCGCAATTGCGCCATTCGGTATTCTTGTAGCACTTGAGCCAATAGCTCATCCACACTCTTGTGGTTGCTCATTGCTCGCATTGAATTCAGTTGTCTCCTAACATCAAAGGAAACGCTCACAGAGGTCATATTCGGAGAACCCACATTGTCACCGGTGTGAAGCCTTGCCCGAAGCAACTTGAGCGTGTCGGTCTTTTGTGAGGTTATTCTTCGGTTCGTAGTTGATGTTGCCGAAGTCGATTTGGTTCGTTAATCCCATATTTTTGTCGAATTTTCAATACACGCCTATGCGCTTCTTTGGCCAAAGCCCAGTATGATTGACTCCCCTTGTTCGAGCGTGTGGGTTTTTTGAGAATTGTAATAGGGGCTCCATCGGAAGGTGCAGCTGCGATATCGATATTCCTTGGAATCACTGTTTTGAAAACGTGTGTAGGAAAATGTCTTCGCACTTCAGACTCAACAGTGTTGCAAAGTTTGCTTTTCTGATACATGGTCAATGCAATTCCGAATAATTTCAGATTGGGATTGATTCTTCGTTGAACCAATTTAATCGAATTCATCAGTTGACTCATACCTTCAAGTGCATAGTATTCGGTTTGAACCGGAATTAACACCCAATTTGCAGCAGCCATAGCATTGATCGTCAATAAACCAAGGCTGGGTGGCGTATCAATGATAATGTAATCAAATTCTTCTAGGGCTGGTCTCAAACCTTCTTTGAGTCGAGTTTCCCGACCAATCCTTGTTGCCAACTCAATTTCAGCACCTGAAAGTTGTATGTTGCTGGGCAATAGCCATAGGTTTCTGACACCCAGTGTCCGTGGTGGTTTTGTATCAGGATTTGATTGTCTCCATGCATCTTTCATGAAATCAGTGATGATGTCGGGTGCGAGAAGATAATCTTCGAGGATTGGCAATTCTTCACCTAAATCATTCATAATTAAATCATACACTGTTCGATGCAACTTGCTCTTGTCAATACCAAATGATGTGGATGCATTTCCTTGTGGGTCCAAATCAACGAGTAGTACCTTGGCCGGCGGGAAACCGTTGACTTTGTCACCTTTGGCTAAGGCTGTGGCGATATTGACAGCCGTGGTTGTCTTAGCACATCCTCCCTTTTGATTCGTGACTGCAATGACCATCTTGTATGGATTCATGTCAACAACCTCTGGCAGAACACCATGTCCTCAACCAAGCCCCTCTTTGAAACACTCGCCCAATAGAGTGGTGAGTAATCGTTTATAGAGGCCTTACTGAATGACCGGAACTGGCACTTCAGAGAGAATTTTCCGCATGATGTGCATTCCAGTGATACCGCGAATCTTTGCCTCTGGTTTGAGCACAATACGGTGGCTGCAAACCTG
>JAQXFF010000307.1 GCA_029250425.1 Candidatus Thalassarchaeaceae archaeon
GTTGATAATGAACAAAGCAAACACGATATGATTCATTCATTTATCCAAATTTCGGGTAGAATCGTTGCCTTTGTATCTGAATTACATGAGGATTTGATTTCCGATATTGCACAAATTGCCGTAGATGAAAATATTTCATCACTCAAATTACGTTGCTCCCTCGATCCTGAAATTCAACCTAAATTACAATCAAGAGTTGATCGTGAAATGCGAAGTCTGTCTGAAAATAATTCTACAAGTTCTGGCTTCATTGCTGAAGTTAACAATGGTTATGTAATTTGCAAAGAATACAATTGAATTACCCTGTAGGGGTATTTTGTTGATTGCGAGTCGTTCATATAGGGGGGGAGAGTCGCGAGGATGCTTCACATGAGGCCACTGGGCAACCGGTGAACAGGGGAGGACCCGAAAATGGCTAAAATTGACGAGAAAGAACTCGGAGCAGATTTCAATTACATCATCCGACTTGCTGACAGTGACGTAGACGGACTATCCCGAATCGGGATGGGTTTGACAAGTGTGAAAGGAGTCGGTGTTCGTACCGCTCTTCAAATCTGCAAAATTGCAGGTATTGACAAGGATAAGTTGGGCGGACACTTGACTGACGCTGAACAAGAAAAGATCCGTAAAGCCATTGACGTTTATCCAGAGCAAGTACCGCTTTGGATGTTGAATCGTCAACGAGACATTGAAACTGGTGACGAATTACATTTATTCTCAATGGAAGTGAGTATGACACAAGGTGATGATATCGCTCGTCTACGCTCCACCAAAGCATATCGTGGTCTACGCCACGCAGCAAGAAAGCGTGTTCGCGGACAACGAACTCGTTCAAATGGACGTACGGGCCTCACACTCGGTGTGCAGCGTAAACAGTGAGATAGGAGGTGAAATGTATGGGACATCCAAAATTTGCACGACCTAAGTATGACACTCCCACCCACCCTTGGAAAAAGGGACGGATTGAAGAGGAGCATGCTCTCAAAGAGCAATTCGGCCTCAAGAAGATCGGTGGAATGAAGGAGATTTGGAAGGCTAAATCGAAACTTCGCCGATGGAGACAGAATGCTATGAAGCTCATCGGTCGGGTCGATACAACTGAAGGTCATTTTTCAAGAGAAAAGGGCGACCTCATAGAATCACTTTACCGCCGTGGCTTATTGGGTGACGGTGCATCTCTTGATGACATCCTGCAAATCAGTGTTGAGCACGTTCTAAGCAGACGTTTGCAGAGCCAGGTTTACTACCGTGGACTCGCATCATCTATGCGACAAGCACGACAATTGGTAATTCATGGTCACATCGGATTGGGTGAACAAAAAATGACTGTGCCAAGTTACATTATCACCCGTGATGATGAGAATATCTTGAACTATCACCACACTTCACCGCTGATGGATGAAGCACATCCAATTCGTGCTGAAATTGAGGTGACTCGAGCTGCTGCAGAATATGGTGAGGGCGAAAATACTGAGGCGCCTTCAGAAGAATTTGTGGCTGGCGTTGCTGAAGGAGCAGAAACCGCTCCAACAGCGGAAGATACTGTGGTAGAAGGAGGCGATGAGTGATGTCACACAAAGCAGTTCTTCACATCTACAGTTCGTACAACAATGTACTCTTGACTGCCACCGACTTGACTGGCGCTGAAACCGTTGCAAAGGTCAGCGGTGGACAAGTGACCAAGAAGGGAAGCGATGCTGGTGGGCAGTTCGCAGCAACAAGAGCTGCTGAGCGTATTGCTGACATGCTTCGCGAAAAAGAATTCACGCAAGTGATCGTCAAGTATCGAGGTGTTGGAGGTAACAAATCCCCAAACACTGGACCGGGTGCACAAGCTGCAATTCGGGCCCTAACTCGTGCGGGAATGACCATTACTCGAATCGAGGATGTTACACCTATTCCTCATGATGGAACAAAGAAGAAAGGTGGTCGTCGTGGCCGCCGTGTATGATACGGGAGGATGAAAATATGGTTGTTAAAATTGAAATTGTTGATGAGCGTGATGATCACGTAACAGTTCTTCTCAAGGACACTGACCGAGCATTCGCAAATGCATTGCGCCGCACATTGATGAGTAATGTGCCAAAAATGGCAATTCACCGAGTTCGTTTTGAATTGGGAACGATTGAAGATAGCGCAACTGGTGACACCTACGAATCTATTGGTGCCCTTCCAGACGAAGTTATTGCTCACCGATTGGCAATGATTCCCATTCCAACATACCATGATGAATTTTGCTTCTTGGAAGACGACCCTGGTAATGAAGGCCTACCTCGTGAAGAATGGGGGACCCCTGCAAGTCAAATCATCTACCACTGTAGTGCAAGAGGAACTGCCGAAGGACAGGTTGTTACCGCCGGAGATCTCAATGTTCTCGGTGAAGATAAATTGCAAATTCCAGAGATGTATCGCTCAATTCCAATTACCAAACTGTATGCTGGACAGTACCTTGAGTTCTACGCATACGCTGTTCTTGGAGTCGGTTCAAGTCATTCCAAGTGGAACCCTGTCTCAGGAGTTTCTTTCAGTTCACGGAAAGAAGCAACAATTGAAAATTCAACAAAGGCAAAGATTCTCTGGGATTTGGATTTGAGTATTACTTCAAAGGATTTCAGTAAGGCCAGTAAGGGCGGTACACTAGATGATGTACAGAAGGTTGAAACTCTGATTCGAGAAATGCACCATGTCGGTGACGGTACTGCCCGAATTGAAGACTTTGCAAATGCGATTTCAATTAAAGAGAAGCCTGGTGAATTTATCTTCAGCTTCGACACTGACGGTTCAATGACTGCTCGGAAAGCATTTGAGATGGGCTGCAAAGCTCTTGCTTCACGATTTTCAGACCTCTCTGGACAACTTTCAGAGGAACTTTGAGTCATACGACTCAAGTGCAACACCCCCTCCGAGGGTTTGTGATGCGAGGTAGAGCTCGAGTAGGGGGGCATGTAACCCTAATTTTCAGTATTCAAGATGAATCTCTGAATTTACTTGAACAAGGAAGTCGAGGGGCGGGCCTATCCTTAGATCGAGGAGTCATTATCGAAGCGCGTGGTCAATCAGGTACTGGGGCACTAACTCTAGAAGGTGATGCTCCAAGTTCAGAATTACACCATTTGGTACTTGAAGAACTAAAAAATCTCGAACCTGCATTTGGACAATATGATTGGAACTTGATCCATGAAGGTGAGTTACCTGCATCACAGGGGTTCGGTCTTTCTGCAGCAGGAGCTGTCAGTTGTGCTTTGGCCTTGCAACGTGCTCTAAATGTTGATGAGGAAGTTGCTCGTTCTCGTTCCATACATGTCGCTCATCGTGTTGAGAGGCGTCTCTCTGGTGGACTAGGTGATGTTGCAGCTCTACATGCAGGAGGCGTCGAACTTCGATTAGAACCGGGATGCCCCCAATTGCCAAATGGTCTTGGGGGGGCGGGTGCTGTTCTTTCATGGCATGCTGATATCCCGCTTGTCGTTGTTTGGAGAATGACCTCAAGCCAGCATACCTCGAATTATATTGATGATCCTGATTGGAAACTCTCCATTCGTGCTGCAGGTGAACATTGTTTGTTCGGCCTTCGAGAAGGCCTATGGGATGCCACGAGATGGGCTGAATTGCTTTCCAAGAGTGCAGAATTTGCAGAACGATCGGGATTACTGGGTGATTCAAATCGAGTAGAACTTCTCCATTTGGTAGGTAGTGCTCTGGCTGGTTCAGGTTATGCAGATGGCTCGCTGATCGCACGACTTTGTATGTTAGGAGAAAGTGTAGTCATTGTCCCCAACGAATTCCCAGCACCTGACAATTGGCAGGACGTGGTAATCGAAAATTTGCAATTGCGAGGACTTGGGGCCGCTTCAGCTTCAGTGGCTGCAGATGCACTCAATCTTCACTGATTCGTTCATCGTTCAATCGTTGATTGTGTTCGATGAGTTCTGTCAAATCAATTGGGCTTGCATCCAGTAATATAGCGCCTTTCAATTTCAAACCATCACAAAACCCATGACGGTAAATGATTGCCCCATGACCCCATTCTTCGACATAACGATTGACTTGTTTTTGCGTCTTCTTTCGTTGGAAAGAAAGGCCCGCACCATAGAAATGTTTAGCATCAATCCAAGCAACAGGAACCCCATTAATTTCGACGTGATCAAGCATCAACAAATCAGGGGTTCGAACAGGACGCCCTTCGGATTCAACTTGTTCTTTCAGCAATTCAGTTTGTGTACGGTAACGTACGTCATTTGCAGTAAAGTGATCACATAGAACCTTCTCAAACAAATCTGCTGCATGGTGCGTTTCTGCTTGATTAACATGAGTCACCCTATCTTCAGCTTCAGCTTTTCTGAATTCAGCCAAATCTCGTTCCTTTAGTTTCTTTTCAGGTTCACGGAGAGTTTCTTTGATACGATTTTTTGACCAGTTTCTGCCAGTTAAAATCGCACGAAATAAATTGACTGGAGGGAAATCATATCGCTTAGATAAAGACAGTACACTTTCCCCACCCTCATACTTTCGAAGCATTTCTCGAGCTCTTCGTTGCAACCTTCCATGGCTAAAAACAGCCTTTTCTTGATTGAGAGCCGCTCGAAGACTCAATGCCTGCTCCAATGAAATTGGACGATCTCCAATCTGTTTTGCAATTTCGTCAACCCGTTTATCATCGAGGAAACCAAATTCACCAGGCCGGCAAACAATGTCGTGTACTTCCCTCTCAACATTTCGGGGAACTGGTGATAATTTCCAGGACATCTTGATTTCCCTTGGTGGGGGATCTTGATCGGTTGGTAAGCCCATAGCCTGAGGTTTTCGATTGAATCGTTCTTTGGCTCGTAGAACCGCTTCCTCATCAATTAAGCTAGGGTTATTGTCCCGATTTACATTTTTCTTGGCACTACTTCGGCGCCTTTTCCGCTTTCGAGACCCTGCCACGCCTTTGTTGGACGTATTGGGATTAGAGGAGGCGGAATCCTTTTTGGGATTCGGATTTGAACTCACTGTTCCCTTCCAGCGATAGGGGGTTCATGAATCCGAGGTAAGCAATCCATGCCGGCGTTTTGCGATTTGATCGTATCCATAGTCGCGTAAAGGTAGAGGGATTAACCAGAGAAAAATACCCGCAATTTTCCAATGAACCCCAAGTCCCCATAGTAATCGACAAACAGCACTTGACCGCGCAAACCATTGATTATCTCTGACAAAATACATCGAATCGACATCTTTGAGAGATTTTGGACAAGATTCAATCACAGTATGGCCCTCTGGAGATTCTTGTGGAATTAATTCAAACACTTTTTTTGAATCCCTCTTTGATATCCACTGTGCCCATCGGCTGCATGTAGAACAAAATCCATCGAACAACACGATTGGCATCTAATCTCATCTCCATGCAATTCCCGGTTCAAGTGGTAGGCTCGTGCGTGCTTTACCTGCAACATCTTCGCCTTCCCCTGCGCGATAAACTTCAACGGTTTCTATATCCAATACAGTGGCGATGAATGGAATGTTTTCTAAAATGAAACCTACTTCATCAAATTCACTAGAAACAAGGGTACTTTCTTTCTCACCCCATGTATGAATTCGGCCTCTCCGTTTCTTTTGACCCACAACAATCGAACGCCAATATTGCATTACATCGCCTTTCATATCCTCATCTTGAAAGCATTCTTGAGTCTGCAAGAATTTGTTACCGCCTTGCTTGAAATCAAAAGCATCATTGTGCATTTGAATCGCTTTTGATGCAAGTTCCACTTTCCACTCTTGAGCTGTTTGGATAATTATTGCAGAAAGATCGCCATCAGTATGACGTTCGGCAAGTTCTCGTACACTTCGAGCCCGTTCTATGACTCGTCGCAAATATTCTTCCTGTCCCAATACAATCGTATCTTGTATGTCAACTCCACTTGCATCATGTAAATCTAAATTTGAGAGGGCAAGCATGGTGTCCATTCCTAGCATTTCCCACATTTCTTCGGCAAGGTGTGGTGTGGCTGGATACAACATGGGAATCCATGTGGTCAAATATTCACGAGCTGTACTAGCACTAATACCACCTCGACGCTGTGCCCATTGCCAATCTGCAACCATTTCAAAATGACTAATCATTACGCCATCTCGTAAACCGACATTTGACATCCTATCCACCCAATTATTGCGAACTAAACGCACACGGGCAAGAAGCCATTCATCCATAATTCCCGATTCAGAACTATTGTCAATACCTTGAATCAACGCAGAATGAATCGCCTTCATTTGGCGATAATTTGAATCGATCGCAGAGTCTGACCAATCCATCCCAGCTTCCGGATTGGCCCCGAAAAGAATGAACAAACGAACTGTGTCTGCACCGTATTTCCCAATCATGGTTTCCGGGCTCACTGTATTCCCAAGACTCTTGCTCATTTTTGCAGACCTTGATCCCAATGATTCATCACAAATCGGGCACTTTTGGCCATCTAAATCCACATGATATTCTACATTACATGTTTTACAAAATGGAGTGGGTGCATTTACCATTCCTTGACAAACCAAACGAGAAAATGGCTCTGAAACGTCATTTAATCCTGCATCACGAAGTGCCTTAGTGAAGAATCGTGCATACAAAAGGTGCATGACTGCATGCTCAATCCCTCCGATGTAAAGGTCAACACCACCTTCTAACCAATAGTCAGCATTACTCTTATCGAAGGGTGCGGATTGGTTCAAAGCATCTGCAAAACGCAAGAAGTACCATGATGAATCATAGAACGTATCCATTGTATCTGTTTCACGTTTTGCAGCTAAGTTGCAATTCGGGCAAGTTGTATTCACAAAACCGTCATGAGATGCCAATGGGTTACCAGATTGACCTTCGGTAAATACAACGTCGAGTGGTAATTCAACTGGTAAATCGCTCTCAGGAACTGGGATTACACCGCAGTCATCACAATGAATGAATGGAATCGGCGTCCCCCAGAAACGCTGGCGACTTAGCAGCCAATCCTTCAGGCGATATTGAATCGTACCTGCACCCATTCCTTCTTTTTCTAATGCTGCGATGACTGCTGCCTTTGCATCATCGCCGTACAAACCATCGAAATCAGGGCGTTTCGAATTGACCATCCACCCCAATCCCTCGAAAGCGCGTCCTGTAACCTTCGGTTCTTTCCCATCCTCTTCGGAAAGGACTTGTGAAATTGGAATGTCGTATTTCTTTGCAAAGTCATGATCACGCTGATCGTGACCGGGTACCGCCATGACCGCACCAGTTCCATAAGATGCGACAACAAAATTTCCTGCATAAATTGGTACTGCTTCACCCGTCAATGGATTTGTTGCATAGCGTCCTAAGAATACACCTTTCTTGTCCCGAAGCATATTCATCCGGTCAAACTCAGATATTTTTGCACACTCATCCGCAAGTTCACGGAAATCAGCTTCAAACTCCGTGCCTTCAACCAGTGTATTGCAAAGAGGATGTTCGGGTGCAAGAGTAACAAACGTTACACCAAAAATAGAATCTGGTCGGGTGGTAAATGCCTTGATAGAATCAGCACTATCTACAATTGGAAAATGAATTTCGGCGCCATGTGAACGCCCAATCCAATTACGCTGCATGGCTTTGACGTTTTCTGGAAAACCGATGTGCTCTAAGTCATCAAGTAATTGATCAGCATATGTTGTCATTTTTAGATACCAACTCGGAAAGTGTTTTTGTCGCACTTCACCGTTACATCTCCAACAGCGATTGTTTTTGACTTGTTCATTTGCCAATACTGTGTCACAAGAATCACACCAATTGGTTGGTGCGGTTCGTCGTTCAACCAAACCCATCTCGTGGAATTTAAGGAAAATCCATTGGTTCCAACGATAGTATGCTGAATCGCTAGTGGCTAACTCTCTACGCCAATCATAAGAAAATCCCATTCGGGTCAAATCAGAACGAATACTCTCAATATTTGACCAGGTTACATCATGAGGATGTCCACCAATCTTCCTAGCAGCGTTTTCGGCAGGCATCCCAAATGAATCATAACCCATAGGGTAGAGAACATTGTAACCTGCCAAACGACGGAAACGTGCCATACTGTCTCCAATACTGTAATTTCGAACATGACCCATGTGCATTTTGCCACTTGGATATGGGAACATTTCCAAACAATAGAATTTCGGACGACTCGGATCTACTTCACTTTCGAATGCTTTAACATCGTTCCACGCAGACTGCCACTTGGTCTCAATTGTGGCAGGGTCGTAATCTATCATGGCCTCCCCTCACGTGTGCGTGCACCGAAGGTGCACGCTGGGCCAATTGAGAGGGCCTCTTGAAGGAACCGCTAATCGTGGCCTCATTCAATGGAAACGTCGTAATCATTGCTGTTGACCAAGAAGATTGCCTCACGAGTCAATTGGTATCGATACCGCATACCAACCTTCTCTCGCTCTATAAGGCCAAACTTCTCGAGTGTTCGGAGATGATGACTAACCAATTGCTGGCTCGCCTCAAGACGAACTGCCAATTCTTTCTGGCTCAGATTAACGATGTCATTTTCTGTAGCATCAAGAAGCCTCAGAATCTTACCCTGCAAACTATTGGGGTCAGGGGTAAGTAGTGGAACAGGTAACTCGTCCTCATCCATTGTCGCTTGGATACTTGCAGGATAGAAGCGTACCAAGCGACCGTCCTTCCGCCTCCAAATCCTTTCCCCACCCTGTAGGTGTTTGAGGTGATGGGTGAGTTGGCCATTGCTCATTTCAAGGGCACCCAATAAAGCACGGAAATGAACTCCTGGATTTGCAGTAAGATACCCCATAATTCGGCCTCGTTGATATTCCCCGTCATGTTCACCCGAACGACGTACCATTCCAACAATTCCAAGTCCAACTTGCAATGCTGGGATTCGAATCCATTCGGTATTGCCTATGTACAATAAGGTCATGAGAGAAAGTGATGTTGTTGCAACCACTGCAGCTGAAGTAGGTGCATAAGTTACAATTTGATCAACAGCGGTTGGAGGTGGGGATGAAGGAATGTTAGGTGCAACAATTTCAGGTGAGGTTTCAGTTTCATCCAAGGTTTGTAGTATAACAATGCCGGACCATGTAGCACAGTCATCTGGTGCTTGACCAGGCTCTACTAGGTAAGCACCACTTAAGCCAGGATTAGGGTTCCAATCGTCACTTTGTGCATGATTGATGAAACTGTACTCTGTGCCCAGTGAATCGGTGAGTAACCAACATCCTCGGCTAGGTGTTGTGACATAATTCCACATTCCTGACAATACAATTTCTTCGGTTGAAGTGTCGGGATTTTCCACAATATCCTCCTCGATTGGATCGCTGCCCGAATTTTCATCGACGACGTCAGAAATGTGTGCCCCATCGTATGTGTGCGCAATTTGAGTGGTGAAGGTCGGCAATGAAGTTGTTCGAATAGAGATATGCCAAGTGCCCTGCGCCAATTGAATTCCATTTTCAACAAATGGTACTTCAATAGCCGGCCAAGTGTATTCCGATTGAGGCTCAATCAAGCTCTCATGTCCTGCGAATTCACCACAATCTTCAGACCAAATTTGTGATGGGTTTTCTCCAACCATTGCTAGTTGCAATTCAAGAGTGCAATCGGTTGGCCAATAGAGATTGAATGCCTCGGCTCCAATATTCTGAATCGTCAAATTAAAGGAGACTCGTTCTTCAAGACTATCTGGTGAAAGAACTGCCAAATTATCTACTGTGAATCGAATGCTAGTCAAATCTTGTTGTTCGATTCCACAGCCTGGATTTTCCCCACTATTGACGTGTAAAAACGACTGGGTTGCGACGATTCCGTGATCGGGTTGACTCAGCACAAGTAGGTGGACGCCATCATCGATTTCGCAACCGTTGGAGCCCATGTAATCCCAACTGTCCGAAGCCAGGGTGTGAATGGTTTGAGGTGCAATTTTTTGTTCCAATCCCGAAGGTGGGCAAGAGCGAGTGTCACGTGTGTCATAGACGATTTCACCACTAGGGGATATGATGTGCAATTCAACAATGCACGTGTTTTCATACAGTAACTTAGCAGGTACATTTGCAGGGTTCTGCAGTGTGAAATACCAATTCAATTCGTCTCCTGCATCGATGACTGCTTCCGGAATTAAGTTAGGAACAGGGTTGATTGGAATTCTTGTGTATGCTGTATCGACACTGCTCGCTGCACCATTGACACCTGTGAGTGTAAACGGAATTGTGTAATCACCATCGGGAGCGTTGCCAAATGTCCACTCGGTCCAGCCGAGGTGTACCTTTTCTCCTGCAGCAATTGAACCACTGCCACAGGGGATTGATGTGAGTATGTTTGTTTGTACCCGACAATTCTCATCAAATGGGATTTCGATGGTGTCCTTTCCTGAATTACTCAAGGATAGATGGATCATTGCAGGCATTGCAGAAGTATGGCCATATTGTTCGCCGATGGTTTCTGAAAGGGTTGCTTCAAGGTGAAGATTTTCTGGCATCTCAACAGTACGGTGAAGAATCACTGATTCAATCGCCGAAAGTTCCAGCGTCTCTCCTTCATGCCAATGTTCGGTCTCTTCCTGCGTGAATGCGAGTTCGATCTCACCACTAGGAGCATCACTCCAATCCCAAGTCCAAGTGGATAGAATGCGTTCTTGACCCGCTTGAATTGTCATTGCCCGACTTTGAGTCGGACAAATTCGCTCATCATCAATATCGAGTTGCCACTCATCATTTGTGATGATTAAATCAAATGGGCAAGCGGGATTGTAGGTCAAATCCTTTGCATTATCACCATGATTCTTGACCCGCAGGGTGACTTCTAGATCTGATGTGTCGGAAAAGTACAATCCGTTCTCTGGAGTGTCAATTTCAATTCGTAATTCAAGTTCATCTTCCACAGGTTCTGCAACCACCAATGGGGCAAAAAGCATCAAAATCAGTAATGCCGCTAGAGTCGCCGGCCTGAAATTAACTCCTCCTAGCATACGCTCCGCCTCAAATCGTCAGCATCGTCCTCCTGTTTGAATCCATTGGCGCCCCCTTAGGGGGGCGAATGAGAGGGCGAACCATTGATTGAGTGTCGCCGAATGGAGAATCATGGCACTTGTTCGTGGCGAATTCGATGTTTCTAAAGGGGACGATGGAATTGAGATATGGATTACTCAAATGGGCCCTATGGAAAATATGAATTCGGCATTTATTGACAGAAAAAATCAGGTTGTTGCAATCATTGACCCCTATGATGGGAAAGGGTGGCTCAAAGCATTAAGTGATGAAAGTTTAGAGCCCACTCACATCTTATTGACACATACCCACAGAGACCATACCGCCGGTGTCAAAGCCATTCGTAAAGCACATCCGGAAATTGAGGTGTGGGGGCACGAAGAATCGGTTTCACCAAGTTTATTTGGCCGTATCATTTTTACTAAAACTGATTTAACACATATTTGGAAACATGCACCTGATGAAATAACCTCATGGGAATGCGGCAATATCCAACTCTCAGTGACTCATTCACCCGGCCACTCACCAGGTCATGTGACCCTACATGGCCACAGCGTGTATGTTGCTGGAGATTTGCTGTTTACCATGCGTTCAGGTCGAGTGGATTTACCTGGTTCAGATCCCGCCGCTCAATGGCGTAGTTTGGCCAAGGCGAAATCAATCTTGCAAAGTCTCCCCAGTGATTGGCGCCTCATTCCGGGTCATCGATATGACTGGATAGATGGTTCCACTCCCGATTGGGTCACAATTGAACAAGCATTGAAACACAATTTGTCCCTAAATGCATTGGATATTGACACGTTTGATGCTCTACCGTTCAACCGATTCGATGATGATTTATCGGCCTAATCTAGAAGATCGCCCAAACTAGGTAGGGATGCCTGTTCTGCTGCTTCTTGTTCCATGTGAACCTGCCAATCGGCCTTCTCGACATATCCCAGTTCCTTTGCTTTCTCGATTTCACCAGTCGATAAATAGTGATCAATCCATTTTTGTCGGCGCTCTTCTTCTTCATTGCTGAAGGCCATTTCCTGAGCTTGTAAATCTCGAATCTCTGTAAGGCGCTTTCGCGCTCCCATTTGTTTGGCAACCAATGCTACGAAAATCAATGAAAGAAGCAGCGCAATCGCGCCGCCCATTATGTACAGCATTGCTGCTGAATCTTCTTCTTCACCCTGGGAATTACCTGCATCTGCAGTTGTGATTAGGCACTTCTGACCAATCAAATGAATATCGGGGTCATTTGGGCAAGCATCCGCAGTATCTGACCACCCATCTTCATCACTATCTGGGCAACCAAATTTATCCTCCCAAGATGTGCCCATTACGCTCTTGCAAAGATCGGGTTGGTAGTCCCCAAGTGCACTGTTGTCACCATATCCATCACGGTCTGCATCCTTTGATTGTGATATTCGCAATGGGAATGCATCGGAGTTTCTAGCGGCCTCAACCAATTCACCGGGCCAACATTCGAGTCGAATGGTGGAGTTGTCCTTGTAATTGTCACCAAAGCCATCCCCATCTGTATCGCTCCACTGTGTGGGTTCATCAGGGAATGCATCACCGTTTTCTATTCTTGACTGAATCAAACCTGGATCAACATCACATTCCCAACGATAAGAATCATCGCTGAGTTTGTCACCGGTCACATTCGTGTAAGTGTAATTATCACCGTAGCCATCGCCATCAGAATCAACCCATTGAGTGGGATTATCGGGGAATATGTCAATGGTATCTGCCCAACCATCTCCATCAGAATCAGTACAACCGTAGACATTGCCTTCAGTTGATGAACCTGGCCAAGTTGGACAATCATCACCGTCTACACTGAATTGACTGTCGCCAAATCCATCGCCGTCCGTGTCTGTATCTTGGAATGGGTCGTTAGGGAAAGCATCCTGAGGGTCGGGGGTTCCATCCTGGTCACTGTCTGGACAGCCTCGTGCTTCAGCACTGCTTGTGGTACCATACATCGATGGGCAAACGTCAGGGAGGTTCCCCTGAGGGTTGTCACCGAAGCCATCACCGTCTGAATCCCACCACTGGGATGGGTCGTCGGGGAAACTATCTCCATTGGGTCCACTCGGGTTATCGCCGTATCCATCTCCATCACGATCTCCGCATTGTGTACCATCGGTTGGGAATAAATCGGGGTTGTTTCCTGTGGGGTTATCACCACATGAGGATTCGGCATTGTTGCGATCAAATCCATCGCCATCCATGTCGGACCATTGCGTTGGATCATTCGGGAATGCCTCACCTGAGTTGGCATATCCATCCCCATCATTGTCGGCACAACCATACCAAACAATGTCGTCATACGTCTCATTGACTTCGTTCCATTGAATCGCTTTCTGACTTGAACCGGGCTCACCAGGACACTCATCGCCCATGTTACCCGACTTGTTATCACCAAAACCATCACCATCTGAATCGTGCCATT
>JAQXFF010000309.1 GCA_029250425.1 Candidatus Thalassarchaeaceae archaeon
CTAGTGAGTTCAGATAAAGTTGGGCTTTTTTACAATCCCTTGGAATATGCTTGGGCTCCACATCGTGAGTACATTCAGCGCTTCGGCGGTCTTGGTGCTAAGACCTTGTTAGTTGGAATGAACCCCGGTCATGGCATGGGAAATACAGGTGTTCCATTCGGTTGTCCTGAACAAGTTCGTGATTTTCTCACAATTACCAATCTCAAGGTGCATCAGCCACCAAAAACTCATCCAAAACGGACGGTTTTTGGCCTTGATTGCCCCAAACCAGAAGTGAGTGGAAGAAGGATTTGGTCGTTTTTTTCTGAACATTTCAGTACCCCTGAAGAAGTCAGCAAGCACATCTACATCGTCAATCATTGTCCACTCTGGATGTTTAATGAAGCTGGACAAAACATTACACCCGACAAATTGACTGGACGTGCTGCAAAGAAACTGAAGGTAATTTGTGATCAGCATCTTCGTACTGTTGTCACTGAAATGGGTATCACACGGGTGATTGGTGTCGGCCGATATGCGCAAAAACAAGCCGCTGCTTTATTCGATGATATCCAAGTGGATTGGGTTCCGCATCCTAGTCCCGCATCACCCTTTGCCAACCGAAATGGAGGGGCCGATTGGAGATCTGCTTTCTCTGAAGTATTGGGGATTTGAGGGCTTAATACGTCAGGGAGAATGTTAAGTGAGGCCTTCGGGCCTACTCAATACATGATAACCCCGCAATACCTGTTTGATAATGCCGAAAAATACGGTAATATGCCTGCAATGTCAACAAGAAAAGGAGAAGCACAGAGAGGTGTCGATTGGGAATGGAACACCGATACATGGTCTGATGTCCTTGCCAAAACATTGGCAATTGCAAAGTCTCTGCACGCCTTAGGCTATGAAAAGCATGACAAGCTCAGTATTTACTCATACAACCGCCCAGAATGGTTCCTAATCTATGCCGCTTCACAGATGCTGAATGGCGTCGCAGTCGGCGTATATCACACCTGTTCACCCGAAGAAGTCGAATGGGTTGTAGGCAACTCAGAATCGAAGTTTGTTTTCGTGGGAACAAATCCCCAAGGAGGCGACAACCCTCAGAAAATGCCCAACACCCGTATGGACAAAATCATGGGTAACCTCCCCCTAATTGAAAAGGCAATTGTCCTCGAGGATTCTGGTTCGATGACAAATGAAAATGCCATCTCATGGACGGATTTCCTCGCTGCTGGAGAAGGTGTTGACGGTGCGGTCATCAAGGAGCGTATGAATGGTGTAGATCTCCATGACACCTGCGCACTAATCTACACCTCTGGAACCACAGGTAACCCGAAAGGTGTCGAATTGACTTATGACAATTTTACCTTCGAATTGGATTGTATCGAGCAAGTGATCCAATTCGCTCCTGGAGACGGGTATGTTTCATGGCTTCCTCTAGCACACGTTTTCGGCCAAGTTGCTGACAACCACCTTTGGGTACGCAACGCTCTACATTTGCACGTAGTTGACAATGCATTACATGCTGTTGATTATGCCAAGAAGGTGCAGCCGGCCCTATTCATTGGCGTTCCACGGATTTATGAGAAGGTCTATTCAAATCTCAAGAGTACCCTTGATTCCAAGGCAGTCATCCGAATTGGTCTCAAGATTCCAGTATTGAAGAAGGTCTTGCAAAAGGCAGTCAAGAAGAAGATTGGTATGGTGAATTGCAAATACGCCATTACGGGTGCAGCGCCCATCAATCCAGACATTCTGAAATTATTCCACCACATTGGAGTTCCATTGTACGAAGGTTATGGAATGACAGAGACGACGGCTGGAGCTTCTATCAATTACAAGAACAACGTGAAGATTGGTTCTGTAGGTAAAACAATGCCAGGTGGTACCGAACTCAAAACGGATACCGACGGTGAAATCATGTTCCGTGGTCGCCACGTCATGAAAGGATATTACAACAATCCAAAAGCAACTGCTGAAGTCATGGATGGAGACTGGCTGCGATCAGGAGATATCGGTAAAATTGATTCAGATGGATACATCACAATTACCGGTC
>JAQXFF010000312.1 GCA_029250425.1 Candidatus Thalassarchaeaceae archaeon
GTAGTCTCATTCCATTCAGTATCCAAAGGTGGATAGGTTTCTTCAACGCGCCATCCACCCATATCGTCTTGCATTTCAGCAATTAATCGGGGTTTGGGCCCAATATCTCGTAAATAGTAATCAAACCACTCAAGCAAGTCATCCGCCCAATCCCATCTTAGTGACCAAGGGAAACCAATTCCTCCATCGTGACCACTAGGACGATCCGGATAATCATGGGTCCATTGTCCGTACAAACCCTTGACCTCAAAGCCATTGTCGATGGCAATTTGATGTGTGGGGAATGCCATATGAGGGTCAACATTCCAATCCTGCATTCCGTGAATAATGTAGATGGAACCATTGTATAATTCCATGGCACGGTCTAAGAAATACCGCTCTTCCCAGTAGTCACTATTCATCCACGCCAGATTGTCACCAGTCATGTATGCGGCCGTACCAGCATAGTATCCTTCCATGTAACCTTCACAGCCGTTTTGGGCATCTTCAAGGTCACCATCCAATCCGAATGAGCCATACACACCATTGTGCATGATGGCTCCACGGGCTTCCATGCTTCCGTTCCGCCACATCAATTCATGAACACCAATCAACCCAGACATCGGGACAATTGTTGCCAAGTGCTCGGAACCAGATGCGGCTGCATTCCATGGTGTTGATCCATCATACGACTTTCCAATAGCCCCAACACGACCATTTGACCAGGGTTGTTGTCCCAACCAATCGACAGCCGCCTTGATACCCTCCATCTCATCATGGCCCATGAGGTCCATACAGTGATTTGATTCACCAGTGCCAAAGACTGAGACTTGCGCAACACCGAATCCATGCGGGACGAAATTTTCAATCAAGAACCGTCCCAATCGATCAGCAGGTGTTAGTGCATCAACATCCCCATCGGCGTAGTAGGGTCCAATTTCAGCGATGATTGGCACTTTGCATTCATCGCTAACATTCCCTGCTGAAAAATCACAGCCAGCAATTTCAGGCAACCATAGCCCGAGATGTACTACAGCACCGCCAGTCGCCCCTGCACCACCGTCTGCCAGAGTAATTGCAGGAACATCAACAAACACTGATTGGACTGCTGAGATGTTATGGCTTCCATTCCACGAGACGCGGCTGAACACGTCACCGTTGTCGTACAGTTTACCGGTTCTCTCTTCGACTGGTGGCAACCAATGATTGTTGTTGGCAGCATCCGAACCCATCATTCCATGAGGGACTCCAACTGTTGCTGCAAGAACCAGAAACAGTACAACGATGGCAATGGTCGTACCCATCGCACCGTTGAGTTGACGCTTCTCACGCTGCTCTTCAGCCGGCATCTCATCAAAGAGCTCCGCTTCAAAAACCTCGTCTGCCACGGCCTATGGCCGTGCACATTCACCCTTCAAGGTTCGCCGAGGCCCCCTATCACAATTCAGTGTGAATGGCCCAAGTCCAATGAATCAGCAACAAACAGTAGAGCAACTAGAATTACAACTCCAATTATCACATGCATGAGTGCCTTCTTACCATCCTCAGGGTTGTGAATGTCTGGCAAAGTATCAACAGTTGCTACATAGAGGAATGTACCCGCTGAGAAGAGCATTGCAAGGCCAATGAGATACGTATCTAGATCTGAAAGCGCATAATATGCCAACATAATCATCACAGGGGTTGCAAGTGAAAAGATAACAACATCTCGAATTGAATCCTTACGGTCTGATCTTTCATGGGTCGAAAACACTCCCAAACTGAATGCAGCAGGCCCTTTGTGAATCAGAACAGCAAGTAACACTGTGGCAGTAATTGCCAAATCTCCAGTTGCTGCAGCGGCACCGACGGCCAATCCGTCGGTTGCTGCATGCATGGTTAGTCCAAGCACCAACAGACCCCCGGCAGCTGCGTGATGAACATGCCCATGCCCGTGGCTGTGTTCATGGTCATGATGTTCTTCATGAACAGCGTGACCGATACCCGAACCCTCGAGAATAAACATCAGAAGGAAACCGGCCATTATTGCACCACCCATCAATAATCCACTTGCGTGTTCATCATGAGATTCTTTTGCATGCCCATGAGTGGAAATCAAGTCTTCAATTTCTTCAATTCCGTTTGTGGCATTGATGTCGCCATTTTCAACTTCTTCAATGACAGCTCCGATAGAATCTGACAAACTAGCCCCGGACTCGTGTCCATGACCCTCATGCCCTTCCTCTTCTTCATGATCAGCACCATGTCCGCCAATCAGCGCTTCAATTTCTTCAATACCTTCAGTTGCATTGATGCCTCCATGGCCAACTTCGAGGATGACCAATGCTACAGATCCTGCCAATGCATCATCTGCCCCAGGTTCATCGGTCATTGCCAATTCGTAACCTTCTGGAATCACAACCAGCATTGCTGAGGCAATAATAATTCCAGCAGCAATCCCAGTGAGCAGTTTCAATCGTTCTTTGTCATCTTTAATACCCATAAAGACTGGGGCTAAACCACAAATTAGGGCAATTATCAGTGCTGCTACAGCATATAGAATTGGCGAAGCCATGCCAACGCCGCCACTTATTATATATTTAAAAAATATTATTAATTTGGGCGCAATGACGCTTCTATGAGCAGAGTATTTTCGTTTAGTGCCGACAAACAATTCGCCGATGATTTGGATCGACTCATCATTGAATCAGGTTACAAAAATCGGAGTATGTTTCTTCGTGATGCCACCGTTCATTTTTCCGAAGCAACTCGCCGTGGCGACCTCAACACCATGGACGGCGATGATAATATTGAGGGTACGATGGTGATTTACTACCAACATGGCGTAGAGAACAAATTGATGGAACTACGACACGCACATTCCATC
>JAQXFF010000315.1 GCA_029250425.1 Candidatus Thalassarchaeaceae archaeon
CAAGGCATGGGTCTTCAACTTTCACTTTACCTGCAATCATTGTGAATATATTCATCTACATTGTTGCAGCCGACCAACCATGTCTTCGGACTCTGACACCCTCAATCCTGGCAATGGCGATTCATTGCCTGCTAGGGAAGAAGATGGTATTGATCGTCAACTTTCTCGTCTTGAGAAGGACTATCGGGAATTGACTGAAAAGGCCCAGAATCTGCTTACCGAACGAGTGTACCTTGAAAATGAAGTCAGCCAGCAAAAAAAGAAGGTTAGTAGACTTGAGGAAGAAATCAGGATGTTGCGTTCCCCTCCACACATCGTGGGCCATGTACAAGATAGAATCAGTGATGAAAAAATTGTAGTCCGATCATCCAATGGTACGGTATTTTTGGTATCGGCAAATCAACGAATCGACCAGGATTTACTCAAACCAGGCGCTCGTGTTGCATTGAATCAAGATACACTTTCTGTAATCGAAGTCTTGCATGATGCATGGGATCCACTCGTTACAGGTGCTGAAATGGTCGAAAAACCTGACATTTCTTACAGTGATATGGGTGGAATCGATGAGCAAATACGCCTTGTCAAAGAGAGTATTGAACTCCCCCTATCCTCCCCTGAATCATTTACACGATTCGGAATAAAACCACCCAAGGGAGTACTCCTCGTGGGGCCACCTGGCTGTGGAAAAACCATGCTTGCAAAGGCTGTAGCCTCTTCGACAGATTGTTCATTTATTCGATTGGTTGGTAGTGAATTAGCTCAAAAATACATTGGTGAGGGAGGTAGGATGGTTCGTGAATTGTTTGACTTGGCTCGGGAAAAGGCACCATCGATTGTTTTCATCGATGAAATTGATGCTATTGGTGCCAAACGACTCGATACTGCTACCAGTGGTGACAGGGAAGTACAGCGGACATTGATGCAATTACTAGCTGAGTTAGATGGATTTGATGCACTGGATGATGTCAAATTAATTTCAGCTACAAACAGACCGGATATTTTGGATGAAGCATTGCTACGTCCTGGACGCTTTGACCGTATCATCGAAATTCCACTACCAAATGAAGAAGGGCGAACTGCCATTTTGAATATTCATATGGGGAAAATGCCGAAAGCAAAAGATCTATCTGTAGCAAAAATTGTCTCGAAAACCAAGGGATTCAGTGGCGCCGATTTGAAAGCAACCTGTGTTGAGGCAGCAATGGTTGCAATTAGAGCCAAGAGAAAATCTGTGAATGCCAAGGATTTCAGAACCGCCATCGAAAGAATTTCTGAAAAGAAGGAAAATTCAACCCGTGGTGATGCACCCGAGAATCTGTTCCACTAATGCGAACACTCATGGATATCCTCCAGTGAGGTTACTCTATGCAGGGTCTAGTTGAGTGCGTTCCAAATTTTTCGGAAGGACGCGATAGTGCCATCATTAAGGCAATCACTGACGCAATGATTTCTATCGAAGGAGTCACCCTCTTGGATGTCGATATGGGGGCTGATTTCAATCGCACAGTGGTTACCATTGTTGGACCACCCGAACAAGTACTGAAGGCGGCACTTTCTGGTACAAAGGTGGCATTGGAACGTATTGACATGACTAAGCATTCAGGTGAACATGATCGTATGGGTGCTGTGGATGTCGTCCCATTTATACCAATTTCAGATTTCACAATGGATGATTGTGTCGATCTATCCATACGCTATGCTGAACATGCGAGTCGAGAATTCGGTTTGCCTGTATATCTCTATGCTGAGTCAGCCCGATTTGACAATCGAGTCAGATTACCAGATATTCGTCGTGGCGAGTACGAAGGGTTGTCTGAAAAATTGCTTGATCCTACTTGGAAACCTGACTATGGTCCATCTGAATTCAAGCCAAAGATGGGTGTTACCGCCAGTGGTGCCCGAAATATCCTGATTGCATACAATGTTAACCTCGATACTGATGATAAGGCATCTGCAAACAGAATCGCCGGGAAATTACGCACTAGTGGTGTGATCAAGAAGGATGAAGACGGCCAAAAAATTATCGGAGATGATGGTGTAGTGCAACGTATCCCGGGAAAATTTGAATCCCTTCAGGCGGCAGGTTGGATGTTCAATGAAAATACGGCACAGGTTTCGATGAATTTGTTGGACTATTCAAAAACCAATTTGCATAGCGTTACTGAAGCCATTAGAAGTGAAGCAGCATTGATGGGACTCAAAGTGACTGCCGGAGAACTTGTTGGCTTGGTGCCACTAAATGCACTATTAGATGCTGGAAGATTCTACAATAGTGATGCCGGAGATTCAGATCATACTGAACTTGTCAATGCTGCAATCACGGGTTTACAATTAGATGTTTTAGACATATTCAATCCAAATGAACGCATCATTGAATGGGCAGCGGGGTCGATCTAATGACGACATATGGAGATTACACA
>JAQXFF010000244.1 GCA_029250425.1 Candidatus Thalassarchaeaceae archaeon
TCGGATGGTTAGGCAATGAAAGGGCCCACTGAATGCCCATTCATTTACCGATTCTGAATCAATCTTTATTTCTGAGTTCTGGAGGGATCATTTGCACATGATTCTGCTTATTAGGGAATGAATTTGAGGCCACTATCTGGACTAACACGGAAAAAGAGAGTAGCGCACATGATGCAATCAACCCTATTCCACCAAAACAACACCCGTCTGTAACCGCCATTGGACCTGCCGATGGTTGTCCTTCATCTTTAACAATTAAAATGATTGAATAAATGAAAACCAAAATAGAACCAATTGCAAGAATTATTGCAATTATGGTCGCAACCCTATACGGCTTATCCTCAGTCATCATTTCACCATATAACCGAAAGACCATATATTCATGGTATCTGAATCACTGGGCTTTCAGTGCGTCCTTCGGAACGCTACCCTTTGCTCACCAACCACCAATCATTAATGGCGAACCCATTGTCCTGTCTCTTGATCGCGCCAATACCAAATCTCGCTGCCTTCGGGATGTTCAATCCACTCATAGCCGTCGTCGCCCCACACGCCCTGCGAATTGACATCAACCTGGCCTGGCTGTTCATATTCTGTGTGAACTGGGCGAGACATGGAATTCGTAAATGATGGATATTCATCATCAACCTCATCAAAATCTTGTTCGTCATCGTCCCAGTCATCGTCCTCTTCGAAAGCAAAGGTTTCCATTCTGCCGAATACAAAGCCGCCGACAAAAATCACCGGGGCACTGGCAAGGGTCAGATAGAACGCATTGGCCAAGCCCCATTTATCATCTCCAGGACCCATCTCGCTGTTGAGATCAGGGAACATCACAAACCATGCAATCGGCCCAACGAAGATTGCAATGGCCGCTAGTGAACTGAACAGTTTGAGTACCCATCCAGGGATATAACCCATCACTCCAATGCATGCGAGGACAAAAGTGAATGCAAGCAGCCCCAATCCTCCGAGGATTATCGAATGTCCAATAGCGCCAGCAGATTCCGCCTCACACAACTCAATTTCGTCCTCTTCTTGGGTTTTTATACAATCAATGGGACCATTTTCGATGTATGGGTTTTCCAAAATCGAGAAGGTCGAGGACTCTTCAGAATCAGTACATTCATCTTCTTCATAGCATAAATTACCTATTTGCACGAGGGTAGCCTCATGCAAGCCAATTTCCATCTCAGTGGTGTAATCCAGTGTATACGGATCATATACATCGTTGACTACTACTGTGTCTGAGGATGAGTAAGTCGTCCATGACGTACTGTCCAGCATATCGACTGGAAGAAAAGCACCAAGGGAGCAGATGACAATTCCAATAATGAACGGCTTGATGTTATTGTTTCCCACATTCGTCTGTGGAGCCCGTAGGCTTGATACCTTTCCCCTTATTTACTATAAAATTTTGACATCTATGCTCAAACCCTTTGATTCACTTTACAGCAATCAAAGACTTAGCAGTGGGCCCCATTCAATTGCCGCGCTGATCCATTCTCACATCTAGAGATTCAATCTCAAGACCAGGCATTGGATTAGCCATCATAGTAGATGCTTCAGCAATCTTTTCAGGGTCATTGAAATGATGAGTTGCGTGGACAATCGCTTGCGCAGTAGTCACTGGGTCTTCTGACTTGAAGATTCCAGAACCAACAAAAATCCCATCCATACCAGTCTGCATCAATAATGCCGCATCCGCTGGTGTTGCAATCCCTCCAGCAGAAAAAGTGACAACCGGAAGTCGCCCCATTCGCTTGACATCCTCAAGAATCTCCTCAACACCTGCAATGCATTCGTCAACTGTGCCAAACGGTGTGCTAGCCAGTTCAATCGCCAACTCACTTTCATATTCCATTTTGAGGAAACCTTCAACAATTTGCTCAACAGCAAATGAATAATCTTCCTCGTCACATCTTTGGAGCCAGTCAATTTCCTGAGCAACCAATCTTGCGTGTTGCATCGCACAAACCACATTCCCAGTTCCTGCTTCGCCCTTCGTACGCATCATAGCAGCACCCTCGAATATACGCCTAACAGCCTCACCAAGGTTGGTGCAGCCACATACAAAAGGAATGGTGAAATCGTTTTTTGGGATGTGATAAAATGGGTCTGCTGGAGTCAATACCTCTGATTCATCCACCATATCAACGCCAAGTGCTTCCAAAACTCGGGCCTCTTCGCTGTGCCCAATTCTAGCCTTTGCCATTACTGGAATAGAAGTTGTCTCAATGATTCCTCTGATAAGATCAGGGTGACTCATTCGGGCCACACCGCCGTCAGCTCGTATATCGGATGGCACGCGTTCTAGCGCCATCACTGAAGTTGCGCCAGCATCTTCGGCAATCTGTGCTTGCTCAGGCGTTACAACGTCCATTATCACGCCGCCTTCCTGCATTTTTGCGAATCCTCGCTTTAGCAGTTCTGTGCCGTGTCGCATCTCTGTCATGTCAATAGCCATGTGAACCAACTATTGCGGGTCGCCTCTCGCTCATCAATGTTAGTCCGTCTCAATGAACTGAAAAAAACCAATTAACAACTACTTCTAATCCAACGGGGGATGGTTTAGAAATTTTAGATAGTTACTCTAGTGGGTG
>JAQXFF010000250.1 GCA_029250425.1 Candidatus Thalassarchaeaceae archaeon
AGTGCGATTACCGGAATCGCTTGTCAGGCCGAAGAGTCACTCTGTGTCGTGACCACTGAAACGGATGGAATTGCGATTATTGATGCAAATTCGAATCATTCGATACATTGGATTGGAGGTACTGATCGAATTTGGCGTGGCGCCAATTGTGCAGAACCCGTGTTCAATCGTTGTGTCGCAATCGGTGACGGAAGAGCGATTGGAATTATTGGGTTGGATATCCATACCCCTGAACGGTCAACAATCTTCACGAAGATCATCCCTTCGATCAGTGGCGAGTTTACACATATCCACACCCGTGAGTCGAGTGAGACATTGGTCACCATGGCTCCATTCCAGGTCATGGCATGGGATTTATCGGAAGGTGAAGCCTATGAGTGGATTGAATATGACGAAGTTCTGGTTGAAAGTAGTGCTCTTGCAGGCGAGCGACTGGTCGGTTCATGGGGGACTACTGACGACCCCAATACCGGATTCGTCGTGACTTCATATGGTGGTATCATCGGATTTCATCCACCACCTGAAACGGATGTTTGGACCGACAGTCTGATTTCCTATATTTTGGGGGTCGTTGTTTTAATCGCAGTACCAGGCTCGGTTCTTGGCTTGATTTTCATGAATAGTGAGACGCTTCAGAAGAAATATTTCGCCCGTAGAAATGCCAAGTTTGAAGCCGCTGAGAATGCACGAGTTGAGAAAGAAAAAGCGGAGAAGCGGGCCGCGCGTAAAATCAAGAATTCCTAATCCGCCCCCTATGGGGGCGTTGGTAATGTTCAAAGGTGGCCTACCCGGGGGGCTGAACATGGCATACGAGGCCCTCGACTTCTATGATGTCGACGCATTGCTTTCAGAAGAAGAACTGATGGTTCGTGATATGGTTCGTGATTGGGTTGATGAGAAAGTCATCCCAAATATTGAGCAACACTATCTCGATGGTACTTTCCCTCGAGAGTGGATCCAAGATCTCGGTGAAATGGGTATTCTTGGCATGGTCATCCCCGAGGAATATGGGTGCGCAGGTATGTCCTATACCGCATACGGTGTAGTCTGTCGTGAATTAGAGCGAGGGGACAGTGGGCTTCGCTCCTTTGCCAGTGTTCAAGGTTCTCTTTCGATGCACCCAATTCATAAATTTGGTACTGAAGAACAGAAAATGAAGTATTTACCCGGTATGGCTGCCGGTGAATTGATTGGCTGTTTCGGCCTCACTGAACCGGATTATGGCTCTAATCCTGGTGGGATGATTACCAAAGCGGAAGATATGGGCGACCATTACTTGTTGAATGGTGCCAAGATGTGGATTACCAATGGTACCATCTGTGACTTGGCAATTGTATGGGCTAAACTCGATGGAGATATCCGCGGTTTCATCGTTGAGATGGGTGACGAAGGATTCACTGCTCCCGAACAGAAGGGGAAGCATTCACTAAGAGCATCTGTAACCAGCGAACTTGTATTCCAGGATTGCAAGATTCCAAAGGATCGAATCTTGCCCAAAGCCAAGGGACTTTCAGGACCATTTTCATGTTTGAATCGGGCTCGATATGGAATTGCATGGGGCAGTATCGGCGCGGCGCAGGCTTGCTTTGATGCAGCCAAACAATATTCGCTTGAACGGATTCAGTTTGACCGACCAATCGCCTCATTCCAACTCATACAGATGAAACTGGCAACCATGCTAAGGGAGATTACCAAGGCACAGTTACTGGCATATCATCTAGGACAGAAGGTTGACACAGACAACTGGATTCCAGAATACGTCAGTTTGGCCAAGATGAATAACGTCGACATAGCTCTAGAGACAGCACGTGTTGCCCGAGACATTCACGGAGCCAATGGCGTGACCAGCGAATACCCAATTATGCGGCACATGAACAACCTTGAATCTGTAAAAACATACGAAGGAACTCACGACATTCACAATTTGATTTTGGCACGGCATATCACAGGTATCCAATCTTTTACTCGAAATCTCAAGTGAGGTATTCGCGTGCGTGATAAGTTCCTCGACATTTGGCCAATTTGGGATTTCGCTCTTTCGAGAGAATCACGAATTGGATTCCTTTTTTCGATGGCTGTGGTTGACGTTTTCATTGGGGGACCGATGTACCTCATCACCAATCATCTCATGGCATGGCGGGGAACAACTATCTTTGATCCAACAATATCTCTTGATTTGGCCATTCCGTTCATGGCTTGGACTGTTGTCATATACCAATCTCTATTCTATTTCTTCTATCCTTTGCCGTTGATTTCCACACCAAACGACCAGAGGTCTCGGTGTGAGGCATTGATTCTGAGCCAGGGATTGTTGGTCACGATGCTAATCTCTAACATATGGTTCGTCATTTGTCCTGCTGAAGTTCACCTCCGCTCCCAAGCGGTTGAAAATATCGATTCCATGCATCCGGTTTTCCGCTCTATGTTCGAAGGGCTTTGGTTCATGGATTCCCCGTATAATTCATGGCCCAGCTTGCACGTCAGTTCTGCGGGAATCTTCACATTTTTCGCCATTCGTTGGTGGAAAGGAAAACCAATTCGACAATGGGCAGTCGGAATTTGGTGGGTGCTAATGTCACTCTCGATTCTAACTACCAAACAACATTTCATTCTTGATCTTGTTACAGCCCTGATGTTACTGGGTGCCATTTGGAAATGGCAAGTCCAACCAAGCCTCGATAAATTGGATGCGCGATTCACAAATGAATCAACATCATAAGGTATTGCAAAATCATTGATTTCCATGGATGAACGATTTGGTTGGTCCGCCGCTTTATTTGTTGGTTTACTTGTCATGGTAGGCGCACTTGGTTTCATGGGTGGAATGGCCTCCAATGATTCAGTGGAAAATGCCGAAGAAGGTAATGAAGAGCAGCAGGAGATTGTAGTTTCAGATGAAGCGCCTTTGCTGACCATGGATGAAGCCATACACGCGTATGGCGTTACTGCATTTACAGTTGAAGGCGGGATTCATGATGAGGACCCATCGACCACAGTAGTACATTTAGAAATCATCAATCCAATCGACGATACTGATCGACAAGGCCCTTGGATGTTCTTCGCAGGTTCTGATGGCCGCTGGAGCGGTGTGTTACCCATTACCATGCCAGGTGAATGGGTGACCAGTGCATACGCAGAAGATGCCGACGGGCAAACATCGGGTACTGTATACTCAACAGCAGTGATGCCAATGCCGGATGAACCAGCCGCAGAACTCACAACATCATTCGCACTAAATTCAGCGAACAATGACTGGGCTGACATTTCCGGCACGATTGGTCATGCATTCCCGAGTACCTGTGATGTAAACTATCAACCACAGGGCCAAGAAGCACTGCCTGGACAAATCATCGCCTCAACGTTCTCGATTCCAGTGGATTACAATGCCACCAACCACGCCGGCGAAATCGTCGCTGATTGTGGCCTATTTACTGAAACAAGAACCATCACCCAATACGCAATCCCTGAGCTCTATACTGAGGAGCCAGATTCAGATCAAGATGGTATTTCCGATGAAGAGGATGAATGTGACAATACGCCTCAGGGAGAACCTGTATACTCAGATGGTTGCAGTGATAGTGAGATTGACAGTGATCAAGATGGGGTGTCTGATGCTGATGATGAATGTGAAGGTCACGATGATTCAATCGATGTCGATAATGATGGAATTGTCGATGGCTGTGATCCTTTAATCGATTCAGACGGGGACGGTGTTGCAGATTCAGAAGATGTCTGTGAAGGTGGCGATGACAATCAAGACGCTGATACAGATGGTACTCCTGATGCCTGTGATAGCGACGATGACAATGATGGGGTGGCTGATGGGCCTGACCAGTGTCCAAATACACCTGCGGGAACTGAAGTCGATGCAACGGGTTGCCCAGTTGTTACTTGGGTTCCACAAGATTCGTGGCTTTGCCAGGATGGACAAGGACCTTGGGTCAAAGATTACAATTCAGAAGAAGGGTATTCATCTAACAACAATGGCGCGAGTTCAGCTAGTGGTGGCGGTTCTGGGCCTTGGTTCCAATGCCAGGTATCAGTCTCAACCCAGAATGGAGAAATGGTTGTAGACAGTAATGGAATTCCCAACCACGACTTCCTTTCAACCATGGGTTGCTGTGCTGACGAAGTTGATCTTGAATGGCACATTACTCTCAATCCTGTAAACGATACGACAGGAGGACATAACTCTGCCAATTGTCCTGCTGCCCAAACACAATGGGAATGTGCACCTGATCGTGGAGCGGTAGCAGTAGCGGTCAATGGGGTTCCAATGTATGGGCCTGAAGAAGGTCCAGGCGGAGATGCAGTTGCATTGCATTTCGACTATTTTGATGAAGATCGGCAACCGATATTCCTTGGATGGTGTACCAGCCATTCAGCTGGAAACAATTTCCACTACCATTATGATGCTCAGTGTCAATTTTGGGATGCAGCAAGTGGAGAAGACATGAGTGACTATGAGATTGAGAAGTTGCAGGATGAATATCACAGTCCCATCATTGGATGGGCGTTTGATGGATATCCGATTTACGGCATGTATGGTTATGGCGAGGATGGCAATATCCGTGCCATCACATCCTCGTATGCCATTGAAAGAACTCAAGAGGGTGGAGACCAAGGTTACAATGGAATCGATGATTGGAACTATGTTGATGGCCTAGGTGACTTGGATCAATGCAATGGTCGATTTGGACCAACGCCCGAATACCCTGAAGGCATCTATCACTACGTCAGCACACCACTATCTGGTTCGCCGCTTCTGGTTACTGATCAAAGCAACAATGACGTTGCAATGATTGGTTTCCCATACTTCTTGATGTGCTACCATGGTGTTGCTGATTTGGACAGCCAACCAACAAATGGGCAAGGCGGAGGTGGACCACCCGGACCGCCAGGTCCTGGTGGTCAATCTGATACGACCTATGGATACGGATTCATGCCTGAAAACATCAATTGGGAGCCACCCATGGCAGGATTAGGGATTGCCCCTTCTTTGATGGAAGTTGCACAAGGAGTCCTATTCTTCGCAGTCATCATCTCATCATCGCTAAAAATTAGGCTAAATGGGGATGGAATCGTGAATGCCTCAAACCATATTTGAGTATTTTTGCACTTATTGACATGTATTCAAACACCTCGCATATTTCTGGTTGATTGGTGAATGCCAATATAATCAAATTCGCAGGGGTACCATTGAATACCAAGTGGGGACCGCCTCAGCCCAACTCACAGGGGGTTACACCAAATGTCTGAGGTTGGAATCGACGATATTGCAATTCATTTCCCTAAGCTTTACCTTGACATGAAGGATTTCGCAGTAATGCGAGATGCCGATTATGGCAAACTCAACAAAGGTCTCGGTCTTTCTGCCATGGCGATTCCCGATGTCCATGAGGACACAGCAACGATGGGTGCCAATGCCGTGACTCGCCTCATTGATCGAAACGGAATCAAGCCAACACAAATCGGCCGGATGTATTTGGGTACTGAAAGTGCACTCGATGGAGCCAAGCCCACTGCAACCTACATTCTGGATATGTTAACTCAGCGCTATGGTGGGCGATTTGGGAAAGAGTGTTTCCGAAACTGTGACGTTGTCGACATGACATTTGCTTGCATTGGAGCTGTTGATGCTTTACATAACACACTCGATTGGGTTGCTCGTGGTGGCGAATCCGATGATCGTATTGGAATCGTCGTATTCAGTGACAATGCCAAGTATGACTTGGAATCGGCAGGAGAGTATACGCAAGGTGCAGGAGGTGGCGCTCTACTCATCCGTCACAACCCGCGTCTTATTTCGATTCCAGATCGTTGGGGTGTTTCAACTTCTCCAGTTCACGATTTCTTCAAGCCTCGTCGTGAAGTATCGATCAAATCCGTTATTTCCCATGTCGTTCAGTTGGCAAGAGAGACTGGTGCTTCTATCAAAGAAGGCATGGTCGAGCGAATGGTCCGACATCTTCCAGAATCGACTGTCCGTAGGATGGGAATTTTCAGTCATGGTGTCGACAGTGTACAAGTTCACAGAGATGAACCGGTTTTCGATGGTCAATTTAGCAATCAATGTTACCAAGATGCCGTCGAGGAAGCGTTTCGTGATTTCCGAGCCAAGGCTGAAATTGATGGTCGCTGGGATCCCGAAGGAGGCACCGTTCTAACCGAGGATTGGGCGCGAATCATCATGCACCTGCCGTATGCCTTCCAAGCCAAGCGAATGTTCCCTGCAGTCTTCGCATACGAACGTAGGGGCAGTGCGTCTTGGGATGATGTTGAGGCCGAAATTGGATTGCCTCCCCAGATTGAAGATTTCGATGATACCCCTGAAGGTCAGGTTGAACACACCAAGGCTTTAGATGGCTACCGTCGAGTTATTTCCAAGACTGAAGCCTACCGTGAATTCCACGCTGAACGTATCGAAAAAGGGCAGCGTGCCAGTTCTCTGATTGGAAATCAGTATACAGGTTCAATTTTCTTGGCCATGATGTCCACCTTTGAATCGGATTATGAAGCAGACAGCCCACTCGATAATCGGCAATTCGGACTATGTGGCTATGGCTCAGGGGCCAAGGCCAAGGTCTTCGAAGGTGTTGTCAGTGATCGATGGCGCGAAGTAGTCGCTAGTTGGAATCTATTCGAAAGAATGGCTGGCCGTATGGCGATTGATCAAATCACTTACGAAGAGTTACACAAGGGGATTCATACCGGTAGCGTACTCAAACCACGCGGCGAATTCGCATTGGTTGAGATTGAAGGTGAGGGCGAACTTGAGGGTGCTCGAACCTACGCTTGGGTCGAATGATTGTTCAGGAATTTCCCTGCGAACCTTTCTTAGAGGGACTTTCGGTGGCGCATCACCGTAGGTGATGAACGAATGGCAGATATTGCAGTTCTATTGAAACAAGTACCCGACACCAATGCGAAGATTGTCGTGAATGGTGGCCGTGTAGATGAGGGAGCAGTCAACAAGTGGTCGATGAGTCCTTTCGATGAATATGCCTTGGAGGCAGCATTGACACAAGGTGGCTCGATTACAGCGATTACTTGTGGCCCCGAACGTGCCAAGAAGATGCTTACAGATGCAGCAGCAGTCGGTGTAACAGAACTCATGCACATCGTAGTTGATGACTTGACTTCACTTGATTCAAATCAAATTTCATCGATCCTTGCAGCCGCAGTCCAGAAGACTGGTGCGAGTGTCGTATTCTGTGGTAAACAAGCATCAGATACGAACTCTGGGTCCACCGGACCCGGCGTGGCTGAGAAATTGGGCTCTGGTTGTGTTACAATGGTCAGCGAACTTTCAGGAGATTCATCAGAATTCATCGTCCTCCGACCAAGTGCAAGTGGAATGGAAAGGGTCAGTGTATCCGCTCCTTGTGTCATTGCATTTGACAAGATGGGCACCGAATTGCGACGCCCCAATGTCAAAGGAATCATGATGGCCAAGAAAAAAGCGGTTGAAACCATGTCCGTCGAGGATCTAGGTGTCGATATCGGCTCTGCATCTGTGACCCTTGACAATCAATCTCCACCTTCGGAAAAACCAGAGGGTCAGATGTTTGAGGGGGCCGAAAGTGTCCCGATAGTCGTTGGGAAATTGCGCGAAGAAGCAAAGGTGATTTGAGGGGGAATGAAGATGGTTACAGTCATAGCAGAAACATCAGGAAATAATCTACACCCTGTAACAGCTCAATTGGTCGGTGCAGCCGGAGGGGATGCCACTGTGTTGTGCCCGGGAGGCAATGGTGCTTCCGAGGCCGCCGCTCTGTCGGGTGTCTCCAAGGTCATTTCAGTCGAAGGAGATTGTTTTTCTTCATTCGATGGTGGGGCCTGGGCCTCAGCATTGGGTTCACTTACCGAAGGACGGGTGCCAGCAGCAGCGACCACAAACGGTCGAGAAATTGCATCTCGAATGGCGGCTGCCAAAGGCGTTGCAGTGGTTCAAGATGTGACCAGCATTTCAGGAAACACAGTTTCCCGCCCAATCTATTCAGGTAAGGCCACTGAAACAATCACTGTGTCGGATGATACCATTCTGACTCTACGACCTAACACATTTGCAGCAGCCGATGGTGGTGGTAGTGCTGCAGTTAACACCGTCAACCAGAGTGCGGATGTCGCCACTTCAGTCAAGGAAGCCATTGCAAAGGCCAGTGAACGCCTCGATGTGTCGGATGCAGACATTGTCATCTCGGGCGGAAGAGGCATGGGTAGTGTCGAAAATTTCAGTCACCTTGAGGCCATTGCAGATCAATTGGGTGCTGCAGTCGGTGCATCTCGAGCAGTAGTTGATGAATGGGGGATGTCACACAGTATTCAGGTCGGTCAGACTGGAAAAACAGTCAATCCTAGCCTATACATCGCGGTCGGAATTTCCGGCGCCATCCAGCACTTGGCTGGTATGCGTTCCTCAAAGTACATTGTCGCAATCAACAAAGATGCTGATGCACCAATTTTTGGTGTTGCTGACTATGGAATTGTAGCCACATGGGAAGAAGCTCTTCCTGCATTGGCTAGCGCATTATCCAACCTCTGAGATGATCACGTGCCCGACCCTATTGTGGTCGAACCCACGGTAAAACACGATGCATCAGTAATTTGGATGCATGGCCTTGGAGCGAGTGCCCACGATTTCGCAGATATGCCTCGCATCATATCAAGACCTGCGACACGTTGGGTGTTTCCAAATGCCCCTGTACGACCTGTGACTCTAAACAACGGATGGCGCATGCCATCTTGGTTTGATATCCGTCATTTGGCAGGCCAATCTGACGATGAAAGAGAATGCCCTGATGAGGCGCAAGAATCTGCTGAAATTATCATGTCCCTAATCGAAGATGAACATGCACGCGGTATTCCTTACAATCGGATTGTACTGGTCGGTTTCAGTCAAGGGGGAGCGATGTCACTATACACGGGTTGTCGTTTTTCACAACGAATTGCGGGCATGGTTTGCATGTCCGGATACCTCATTTTTCCCGAAGTCCACATGGATGTGTCCCATTCATCCAATCGCGACACTCCAATCCTTGTTTGCCATGGAACACGAGATGACATGGTCCCATTTACTGCGGGGCAAAAGACGGTTGATTTCTTGCGTGAAAACGGTTGGGAAGTTGATTTTGAACACTACCCTATGTTCCATGAAGTCTGCATGTCAGAAATAGAAAAAGTGGGTAAATTTTTCTCGGAAATACTAGATTAATCTTCCAATAAATCGTATGTGTCTTCACGAGTTTCACCC
>JAQXFF010000258.1 GCA_029250425.1 Candidatus Thalassarchaeaceae archaeon
GCTAGTATTGTTACACTACCACACACAACCTCATTGATTCCGCATGAAGATATTCTCATTGCGGACCTGCCTAAAGATCGAGACATTGTATTCTATTGCAGAACGGGCGGGCGCTCGGCAATGGCCGCCTATGCACTTTCCCAAACAGGATATGATTCTGCTAAACTGTTCAATCTCGCAGGTGGTGTTCACGCTTGGCATTCGGAGTTTGATTCAACGGTTCCGAAGTACTGATACTTGCCCTTCTGAGAGGGCCATGTTCAAAGGTCGTCGGTAACGGCCGTAGGCCGTTCAAATGGCATCCATTATCGTCGCAGATGAGCAGGAGGGTCGACGCAACCTCCTAGCGGGGACCCTAGAGCGTGAGGAATACTCTGTTACAAGGGCCGGAACTTTGCGACAATGCGAAGGTACTGCACTGGCAACCATGCCAGATGTTGTACTCATCGATGCAGAATGGAAAACAGGAGATGCAATCGATGCTGCAAGTCGTCTTTCAACTGATCCAGAATTCGCACTCAAATGTAGAGTCGTCATCCTTTCTTCCAATGTTAGCGAGGAATACTTGGTTTCTGCGGCCAAGGCAGGTGTCTCGGAAGTCTTGGCAAAACCCGTTGACATGAGTAAATTGTTGATTCAGTTGGATAAACATGCAAAGAAACTCTTCGTTGAGCCCCCTGCAAAGATACGAACAGGCAGTGGGTCAGGATTCTTTGAGGTCAGTGTGAGTCCGGGTGATCCATCTTGGTCCCTGCCGATATTGCAAGAATTACTTGGAGAAGGAGCGATTGATACAGCCTTTGTTAGCGACTTAGTATCACGAATGGACGAGGATATTGAGATTGGTCACGATGTATTGGAACGCCTTCTTAGATTGGCATTTGATGAATTAATTCTCGGAGCTGAGGTCGGAGTTGAAATTGATGATAATCTGCCTGAAGAAGAACGGGAAGCCGCCATTGCGACTGCAAAAGCTGAACGACGTTCACGTTTGATCGATGCAATGGAATCCCAAGCGGAAGTTATCGAAAGTGAACTAGATGAGCAACTAGAGCGCTTGATGGACCCTCCCGACGAAGTTGCGATATTGACTAAATTTACAGGCATGGTCCCTGTAGACCCGAATTCTTTGCGAATGACCAGGCTATCTCTAGAAATCATTCGAGATTTGTTCTGGGACATGGGCATCCCCGTCCGTGAACATTTGGGCATGTATTCAACTCAATTGGAAGATGCCCAACAAATGATTGTAGATTGCCTAGATGCACTTCCTGATGCTCCGGATGAAGAGGAATGAATATGTCTGGAATTTCGTCCTCTGCACGAGATTTAGGGTTTACAGAAAGACGAGGACATGTCAAACATTTGCGCCAAAGTCAACTCGGCACACACCGATGGAGAGTTGGTCTGGGGTTGGCATTCATTGCCATTTGCCTCGTACTCGGTTTTTTCCTTTTGAAGAACCATAATCGCGTCATTGGCATGATTGAGACCGCAGGTTCATTAGGTATAATCGGCTTTATAGTGGCCCTATCTATAGCAGTTATATTACTTGTCCCCACCCCCATAATCAAAATATTTGCAGGTGTTATTTTCCCACTACACCTAGCCGTAATTGTCAATTTTGTTGGCACAATGATTGGTAGCCTTTGTGCCTTTATTATTGGTCGTTGGTTGTTTAGGGATGGACTGGTAGAAGCGATCGCCAACAACTCAAAGTTACAACAAATTGATGCAGCGATTGGCGAAAAAAGTTTGCGGATTTCGATATTGGTCCGTTTATCACCCATCATACCTGATGAATGGTTGAACTATATTCTTGCAGCCGGGCCCGTCAATCTCAAAACGTTCACCATCTCAAATTGCGCAAGTATCGTTTACTGCTTGGTCTATTCATACTATGGTTGGGCATTCGGTCAACTAGCTCTCAAAGAAGGTGGTTTGGCAACCCTGTCCGAATCATCGGGAGCTGTTGCGATGTTGATATGTGGCTTGATTGCCACACTTGTTGCCACGGTAATCGTGACTAAAGTAACAATGCGTGCGCTCGGAAATGCAGTAGATGAGGGAGGGGTGGCTTAGATGGGCGAAGGACGACACCCGTATCCTTTGTATGCCCTACCCCGGTCGAAGGCTTCGGAGGACATCCGATGACTCAATCCGAACTACCCAATATATGGGGCGTAGATTGGAAACCTAGGAGCCATTTAGATTTCTCATCAAATGTCGAAATTGCTGACTTAAGGGATGAATTGATTCGTTTTATAGCAGAACGTCACGATGGGCATCTTCGCCTGATTGGGTGGATATTTGATGAAGTCAGTCAGGATTATCCTGAGACTTCACTCGATGGTCCCAGTTTCCATTTATTCTGCGAAGCCTTTGTTCAGAAACTTACTGAGAACCTTGCGAAGCGTGCTGAAGAAGCCGGGATCATGACCACCGAAGTCATCCCTCGCCGTGGAGGAATGTTGCATTTATCTCGCCGAACCAAACGCTTCATTCTAGACGTTCGCTTGTGTTTACGAAGGTGTGCTCATGCTGCGACTGTGACAGTGGATCAGCGTTTTCAGTGGCAGCGCTGGATGACGCGGACAAGGGCACTAGATGAACACCTCAAGGACATCTTTTCGACAGGAGTTGAAACTCCAGATGGTAGCCGTTTTGGAGGCAAAGGATTTCGATCTACTTGGCAAGAAGGGATTGTTGCTTGTGCAACTGCTCTGAATTTGGCCAAAGACTTGCCCTCAGGTTCCCAGCATACCGGGGACATTGTTGCACCTATGATTCGAGATATCGGATTGGCCATGGCAATGGGTCAAACACCAACTGATTTATTTGCCGCTCAAATTGGTAAAAAAGACTCTTACATGAACGGTGGAATCGATGGGGCCGGAGGACGTGATCTCCACATTGGTGACTTTTCCTTGGGCGTATTACCCCCAACTGCACCATTGCCAATTGCCAGTGCAACAACCACCGGTATTGCACTCGCCAGCCAAAGGTTGGGAATGAATCGATTCCAATTGGCACCGGTTGGAGAAGGGTGTTCATCTTCTGGTGAATTTTGGGAAGCAATGAATTTTGCAGGAGCAAGAGGGTTGCCAATTGCATTCATGATTCAGAATAACCAAATTGCTCTTGACACGTTTGGAGTCGGTCAATCAGCAGCTGAAACTTGGGGCGACAAAGGTGTGGCCATGGGCATACCCGCATGGACCATTGATGGCTCTAATCCCGTAAATTTCCATTCCAGTATTGCCGTGGCTCGAGAATTCGCCCTCGAAGGTGGTGGGCCAGTATTGATTCATGTAGAAACCATGCGTGGTTGTGGACACGCCCACCATCACGATGACCTATATCTGGGCGCACCCAGTGGAAATCCACCAGGTTATGCTGACAAAGATTTACTTGCATATTGGCTGGCAAAGGATCCAGTTCCAAACCATCGGAAATTGCTACGCTCAATGGGAATTGAAGAAGCGACAATGGTCCAAATGGAAGAGGAAGAAAAAGCCTATGTTGATGCTGGAAGGGTTGAGATGGAGGCCATGCAATGGCCCGAAGGCGACAGTGTTCGCCACGGAATAACAACTCTTCATGATGCGGATTCACATCGAATGCAACTCGAACGTTTATCCAGTCCCGCCAAAGAAATGGATGCTCCGATTGAAGTGGGGGAACTGACGTTACAATTTTCAGATGAAGCCAATGCATGGTCATATTCTCGAGCCATCCAAAATGCAATGGTAGCAATTGCTGAGAGATATGGAGCATCTACCGTGTTCATGGGTGAAGACATGGAAATTGCAGGTGCTTTCGGAATGAATATCCCTCTCAAAAACCAAGGCCATTCTGATTTGTTATTGGATATGCCTTTGTCTGAAGCACTGATTATTCACGCTGCAACAGGGGCTGCCCTTGGAGGAATGCGACCCGTAGCAGAAATTCAGTTTGGAGGGTTTGCTGCCCTTGCAATGAATGCGCTAATCAACAACGCTGCCCAAATACGATGGAGGTGGGGTGCAGATGTACCAATGGTGGTTCGCATCCCCCTGGGTGCAAAAACCCGAAGTGGACCATTTCACGCCAACATGATTGAATCTTGGTTCATGAATGACCCGGGGCTTGTGATTGTGTTTCCATCCAATCCACAGGACGCTTACGACCTGTTGGTCGAATCAGCAGCCCTGCCAGATCCTGTCGTATTCCTTGAGCATCTAGGAATGTATGGATTACGTGGTGGCATGACGGGTTGGGGCGACCGAATACACATGCAAGTCGATACTGGAAGCGTGACGGAAGCCATCAAGTCAGGGAATACTTACAAACTTGGGAAGGCCAACATTGTCCGAGGTGGGAGTGATGCCACAATCGTCACTTGGGGAGCCATGGTCCATGTTGCCTTGAAAGCCGCAGAAACACTTGCAACCGAAGGCAAAGAAGTGGAAGTGATTGATCTACGAACCCTTTCACCATTCGATTCCGAGACTTGTGTCAACAGTGTTGCGAGAACTGGGAGGTTGCTCGTACTACAGGAAGCACAGTACACGGGCGGGCTGGGCCATACTGTCAGTAGCCGCATTCAAGAGCAATGCTTCTGGAGCCTAGAAGCACCTGCTGTGGTTGTTGGAGCACTCGACACGCCGGTTCCATTTGCCCCCACACTTGAGGATTATACCATTCCAACTGCCGAATTGGTTGTAGAACATCTGCGAAATTTGTGTGAGTAATGCTAAGAGAGATAAACAGGTGGAAGATACATGGTCGACTTCACATTGTCAGAAGAGCAACAGATGTTGCAAGAGCTTGCACATGAATTTGCAACTGAAAATGTCCGACCTATGGCCGAACATTGGGATGAGAATAGTGAGTTCCCAATGGAGGCGATCCAAGTCGCTCATGAACTTGGACTGATGAATCTCCACATCCCCGAAGAATATGGCGGAATGGGGATGGGTACTATGGATGAAGTCGTTGTACAAGAAGAGTTTGCATGGGGCGACCCGGGCTTCGCTACTGCGGCCTATAGCAACGGGCTTACAGCTGCACCCATCATCACAGGTGGCACTGAAGAACAGAAGGCGAAGTATCTCGGTAGGCTGACTGAAGCACCCCGGATTGCAGCCTATGCTGTGACTGAGCCAGGTGCTGGAAGTGATGTTGCAAGCATCCAAACCACTGCGGTCAAGGATGGAGATGATTACAGTCTCAATGGTTCTAAGATGTGGATTACAGGTGCAGGAAAGGCGGACTGGTTCTTTGTTCTGGCATATACGGACAAATCTGCAGGTTACAAAGGAATGAGTTCATTTATTGTTGAAGCAGATTGGGGAGGTGTCACTCTCGGAAAGAAAGAGACAAACATGGGCCAGCGTGCCAGCGATACTCGCTCAATCAACTTCGAAGATGTTCGTGTGCCTGCGGCCAATTTGGTAGGCGGTGTCGAAGGGAAAGGTTGGTTCAATGCGATGGCTGCATTTGATCTCAGTCGTCCAAACATTGCAGCTCATGCAACTGGAATCAGTCGAGCCGCATTCGAGCACGCCCTGCAGTATTCAGATGAGCGGGAAACATTCGGAAAGAAATTGCATCAACATCAGGCCATCCAATTCATGCTCGCAGACATGAAAACAAAGATTGAGGCCAGCCGGGCACTCACTTGGAAGACCGCATGGGAATCAGACAATGGTATTCGCAATACTGAAAGTGCCGCGCATGCCAAACGCTTTGCTGCAGACACAGCAATGGAAGTCACCACAGATGCCGTACAAATATTCGGTGGCTATGGATACTCAGAAGAATATCCTGTGGCCCGTTTGATGAGAGCGGCCAAGGTCATGCAAATTTACGAGGGGTCATCGCAAGTTCAGCGAATGATCATCGGGCGTGAAATCGTGCGTAATCTCTGAGGTGGAATTGTGAGATGCATTGTATTGGCCGCAGGGGCCAGTACAAGATTGGGTCAACCCAAAGCTCTCGTTGATGTAGGTGGAAAGCCTCTCATTCAGTATCTTGTTGAACGGCTGGAAAACGCTGGGCTGAAACCTGTAATCGTCACTCGTGCCGAACTCAGTGTGGACATTCTGTTGGCATTGCCTGAACGAACCGTGGTCATCAATCCCAATCCAGATGCAGGGAGGACTGGGTCCTTGCAGTGTGGACTGAAGCAGATTCTCGACACCAAAGGTGGTCAGCGAGCATTCAGTTTACTCGTCGCACC
>JAQXFF010000266.1 GCA_029250425.1 Candidatus Thalassarchaeaceae archaeon
ATGGTATTGATTTGCTCTTGTGTCCATCCTGCCCCGAGTAGTTGTTCATCGGTCCATTCTGGCGCTTCACTTTCGATTTGTTCGGGTTCTTCAGTAGGCATATCTGTATCCCCTTCTGTTTCTACTGGAGTGGGGTCTGCGACTACATCATCCTGCTCTGGAGTTGCTGCAGCCTCAGCCAAGGTTGGACCCTCGGCATCTGGAGTATCTGCATCTTCAGGTGTATCAATTTCAGGTACACCCAACTGTTCACCTCTTTGCTCAGTTTCTGCCGCTTCAAGAACTTCTTCCTCGACCTTCTTCTCAGGACGACCTTCTGGATATTTGAGGGTCTTGAATGCCTTACCTGTTTTCTGCGCGCCAATGAATGCAAAACCCGCCAATAAGAAAGTGATGAGGCCTACTGGTATGGTAAACATACGTGGCCAATAAACCGCCACTTCCACGTCCATAGTTGCCTTAATTCCCTGTTCATGGGTCGCAATAGGTTCTACCCACTCAACAAGGATACATTTCTGACCTGGCTGTGTATACAGAGTGAATTCTACGCTCTGCCCTACGCCAAGATCCACTTCACTCAGATGCCAAGATTCTGCAGATAATTCTTCGTGAGCTGGCAAAACACCACAATTCCCGTCAAACATACCTGCTTTGAAATGTGAAGAACCTGCACCTCGATATGACACGAAGGTAACATCTACACGAACTGCAGAGGTTGAGCCCATGTCAGGTAGCGGTGGAGGAATGTAGATGTTCATATGTGCAGAACTTGCATTCGTAGAACCATCCCAAATTTTGTCACGATATTCATTGTCTCCACCATCACGGACCCAAGCCTCGGCATCACCTGGTCCCATCATCGCTTGTGGATTCTCGGAAACATCTCCATGGATTGGCCCCGGGAAAAATGAAAATACACCCAAAATAACTGTGACGGCTAAGAATAAATATACATTGATTCGAGCACTATTGCGTTTTTTCTCAAGCATCTCAAGACGATCTTCACGATCTTGTCTGCGAGAGCGGGCATCCTCAATCTCAGCGAGGGGGTCAAATTGAGCGGGATTAACGGTAGCAGGAGGGCCACTAGGGCCGGCTATCGGGGGTCCAGATGGACCGGCTACATCAGGGGCCCCTGAGGGGCCAGCGACGGGTGGGCCAGAGGGGCCAACGACGGGTTGCATGAATTGTCGACTACCGGATGCCACTTCAAAGCCTCGCTTCTCGCACGCGCGCGGGCGTGTGCGTAGGCGAGCGCGCGGTCAAGCGGTTTTCGTGCGTAGGACTCAAAACGGAAGCGGTTCCGCCCAGATTCGATGACCCTACGCGTAGCCATCCTGTCTCGCGGGCCCAGGCTATACTCTACAAGACGACTTGTGGATGAAGCAAATGCACTCGGATGTTCGGTCGATGTATTGGATCCTATGAAGCTCTCCGTAACGGTCGGAAACGATGGGCGACGTATCCTACATGAGGGTTGGAATGTTGAAGTTGATGCTGTCATTCCTCGAATTGGATACTCGATTACCAGTCATGGTGTTGCAATTGCTCGTCAATTTGAACGAATGGGTACCTATGTTGCCAACAGCAGCGAAGGAATCCAGAACAGTCGCGACAAATTGCACGCAGCCCAAGTGCTCTCAGCAAATCATATTCCCGTACCAACAACAGCACTGGTTCGTGATTGGCGTGATGTGGAGAGGGCTATTCGCCAAGTTGGTGGTGTACCTTGCGTCATCAAGGCTCCCGAAGGAACACAAGGGACTGGCGTATACCTAGCGCACACCGAACGAGAAGCGCATGAACTTGCATGGAAGGTACTGGAAGATACTGAACGTGTTCTTGTTCAAGAATACATTCAGGAAAGTCATGGCCGTGACATTAGAGTTCTCGTAGTGGGTGGTAAAGTTGTTGCATCAATGAGGCGGAGGGCTCACGGACGAGAGTTCAGATCAAATTACCACTTGGGTGGCACTGTTGAAAATGTCAATTTACCAGATGACTATGCCCGTATCGCTTGCAAAGCAGCACGATTACTAGGATTGGATGTAGCTGGAGTTGATTTGCTTGAATCATCCAGAGGACCTCTACTTCTCGAAGTCAACTCTAGTCCTGGGCTGGAAGGCATCGAGAAGGCGACTGGTGTCAATGTCGCAGGCCACATTATGGCTCACGTTGTAGAGTCTCACGCTTTCACCCCACTCGATTTGAATCAATTGCTTTCAAACAAGGAAGGCCATGGTACACTTTCATTGAAAGTACGACGCTACCCGGAACTGATTGGTCGTCGACTTGATGATTTGATGACATTTGATGAAGATGGTACTATCGCTGCTATCGGGCGCGCAGGGGCACACATTTGGAATCCATCTGGTGATTTGGTACTTCGAGAAGCTGATGAACTTATTTTCTATGGAGAAATTGAGGTCCTGCATCAACGTATCAGACCATTGATTCAACAAACAATTGATGCCCGCTTCACAGCACCTGAAAAGCCACAACCGTGGAATGTGGGCATCATGCCTGAAAACGAGGCTGCTTGGGCTGCACAAGTTCCTGAAAATCATTGGCGATATCGGCGCCGCTGATACGTCTGGCATTTTGAAACCACACCTCATCAGGGCGGATAATCCGATTGACCCTGCGTAGCATTGATACCCTCACCCCCTGACTGCCGAATCCCTTCGGGGATGGGATTGCAGGGGCCACTTGGCCCTAGGACGGTAGCAGTATGCAGGATGGAAATCAAAGGAAAACAACAGTAAATAATTGGTCAGAATCAGTAAGAGGGGGTCGTTTTGCCACCCCTTTTTCAGAAGAAGAATTGGGTGTTCCATTTGGATTGCCAAGCCGATTGACACGTTTGGCAGATTTGCCATGGAATGGTTGTTATGAAATGCAATTGGCTAGTGAAAAGAAAAGTAAGCATACCCTTCGATCCTATCGAACCGCAACCAAACAATTCCTGACTACTGTACTTCCGGGTGAATTGCCCCCCTCTTGGGATGCTTTGCAAAACATCTCTGTGAATGAAATTGCTCGGTGGGTTGACCCCAATAATGGTCGCCTTGATCTCTGGGTCCAATCAATTTCACATCTTGCATCAGCAACAATCAATGCTCGTTTGGCATCGGTTAGCCATCTCTTGAACTGGGTTGGACACCGTGTACCAGATTGGGTTACTCGTCCTCAAAAAGGCCGAAGTTTGCCAAAAACTCTCACGCATCGAGAGGTTGAACGATTGAAGGAAGCCTGTGCAACCAGTGAAAACCCATTTGCCAATGTCGTTGTCACAATCTTCCTTGATACAGGAATGCGAGTTTCTGAACTTTGTGCTCTAGATCGTTCATCGGTAGATCTGGATGATTTGTCCGCAACTGTACGTGAAGGAAAAGGTGGTAAAGACCGTCTAGTTCTATTCACTGAATCTACCGTTGATGCTATTGAGGCCTATAGCCGTGTACGAGAACAAATCATATCTCGACACGTTCCTTCCGATACGCATCGTGATGCACTCATTCTAAATCGGCGTGGTCGACGATTGACACCTCGAGCAGTCCAGAAATTGATGGATGTACTTGCAGATGCTTCTGACATCCCTCGCTCAAAACTGAGCCCTCACACATTGCGGCATAATTTTGCCACGGGATTATTGGAAAATGGAGTCGATCTTGTCAGTATCCAAAGGCTTCTAGGGCACGCGAATATTTCTACAACTCGCGTCTATCTTGAAATCGGTGATCAAAGTCTTCGGGAAATCTACCATCGTGCACAACGCGGAAGACATGAAATTGAATGAAGTATTCAATCTCGTTTTTTGATCCGTTTCAAAAGATCTTTCAATGAAGGTGTCGCAATTGTTCGACTCTTGACCTCGACTGTTTTGTTATCCTTCTTGGTTACAGATGCCTTCTTTTTGGAAGATTTCTTCTTTGCTGGAATCGCTTTCTTTGCCTTGGCTTTACCCTTTGCAGCTGCAGTTTTAGCAGATATTGCAATGGTCTTTGCCTTGGCTGCAGCCTTCTTAGGTGCCGCCTTTGCTTTGGCTGCGACTTTTTTACTGGTGCTCTTGGCTGCTGCAGCAACCAATTTGGTTGCCATTCCTGAGGTTAAACCTGCAGAAAGCAACTTTTTCGTACTTGCTTTAGCCAATTGGTTGGCTGTTCGTATGCCCGAATTGACCAACTTTTGTGCTGTTGATTTACCAACGCCTGGTACCGCTTGTAAATTTGCAATTGCCTTGTCATCGCCAGAGGCCTTTTTCTTCGCCACGTTTCCCGCTCCAAACCGTACAAAACGTCGAACGTATTGAAGTTGTTCTTCTTCTCGCAAGGTAAAGAGCGAGTAGGGGGAGGTGTTGGACATCACGGAAAGGGTTGAACAAAATACGATGGAAAATCATCTATTTGCGCAGGTTCGTTCAGGTAATCCCGAAATGAAAATCGATGGTGATGGTAGATTACGTCACTCAAATTATCCAGGTACTGAAGGAAGTCTATATCTCGGAGATGTGGGTGATGCGCTTCTTCGTTGCTTTGGAGCGCACGAACCGCCGCGTGTTACAGAAATTCCCGGTTTTGATCAACAAATATGGAGAATTGTTGTCTCTGACCCCGAATTGACTGTTACCTTAGAAAGCCGTTCTTATTGGGGATTTGGTTTATTTTCATCGTGCTTTCTAAATTCGATTCAAATGATTGGGCCGCTCAATCGGCGTGCAAGATTGATTTTCGATTTGTGTGCAGCCCTAGGAAGAAACCCCTGGGAAGCCAAATGGATTGGATGGTTTGCAAAAGCGACCGAAACTTCTGCAACTGCTGAGAAAACCAAATGGGAATCGCTAATCGAACGTGGTCGTACAGATTTAATTGATTCAATCGAGGCAGTTCGCTCAAAAGCTCGTGATTTAGAAAAGAAATTACCTGTACTAGCAGAAGACGCGGCAAAAGGTTGGGATATTGAATTCGCGCTTGAAGAAATAAATGTGGCATTGTCTGAATGCGATATGGCAAATGACGCCTTGCATGATCGTTCAGCAACTGGCGTTGAACGAGCACTTGCTCGTGCCGAGGCACATATCATCGAAGCGGATCCAAGAACAGAGGTTGCGGCTCAGCATTCTGGGGGCAGCGTCTTGGAAGAAATGGCAGCCATAGAAGCTGATGATCTTGATTTCTCTGATACCATTCTTGAACTTGATGAATTGCCCCAAGAGGTTGAAATGAATCAAGACGCAATAGCGCAGGATAATATCCCCTTTGTCGACCTCTCCGAAGAGGAGTGATCAGAAGCCTGTCAATTGTGCCCAAGCCCACTGTAGGACACCATGATTAAGCAAGTAAATCACTATACTGACAGAAATACAAGCGAAGTAAAGTGTTCCTTTAGAAATTTGGATTGCGTCTTCGCTCTCCTCATCGAAATAGCGAATGAGACCTGCGGCCTGCTGGATGTTTGGGCCACCCTTCTTCTTCGACTTCTTTACAGCCATGCGATTCGCCGACCCGCCTTTCGTATTTCAAGACGCCGAATCCAAAATTATTGGAAAATTCCTCTTTCAGGGGTCTAGAGTCTCAATCAAAACAACGCCATTATTGAATTCAACAATGCGACTTGCAGCGTCCATGGCTGAATCAATTCCGTTTGTCATGAATAGTTCACGTCGACGTCCATCTTCTGTCTGAAGTACCAAACGATGGCTGAGTTGTTCGAGGACTTTACGATCCACAGTTTGCCAAACCCAAGCATCAGATTCTATGGTCATGAGTGCTTCAACTGGAACCAAAGGTCCTT
>JAQXFF010000269.1 GCA_029250425.1 Candidatus Thalassarchaeaceae archaeon
ACCTTCGGTATCGTTCTGAACTGGACTCGTACCATTGAGTAGTTCTTCATAATTGGTGAAATTCTCCAAGTCATTGTAGAACTGTGCTCCATCTTCCGTTGTAGGGTCAATGTGGCAGTTAAACGTCGTTGGGTCATTGTGGGATGGGCAATAACGGTTCAGAAGGTTGGTTCGATTCAAACCATCCTGGTCGAAGTCTTCCTCACCATCTTCAATCCCATCTAAGTCACTGTCAATCATGCTTGGATCCATTGGGCCACGGGCTCCAAATCCTTGCAATTCTTCAGAGTTTGAGAGCCCCAATTCAAGGGCCTTGTCGGACCAGTATACTTCCCAACCATCGGCCAATCGATCTCCATCTGTATCATCGTCGACCGGATTAGTGTTCCAACGATCTGGCGCCTCCATAGCGTTTGGAAGTGTATCATTATCAACATCAAAATTGGCATCAGGTAGGCTTCCCAATGCTGGGTCAAGTGCCCAACGCCCACCCTCTGCAGGCATAGAGAATCCAGTCAGATTCATTTCATGAACGAAATATTTCGGGTCTGCCTTTCCATCATTGTCGGCATCCCCTGCACTTCCAGACCATTCTTGAATTCCATTTAGATAAATCCAGCCACCTGCGGCTTTTTCACAAGATGAGTCGGTACATCCAATAGGTCGCCAAGGACTCATTGAAATCCACAACGAATGTGAGCGGGTATTTTCAGTCGTCGATTCAACCTGCATTTCCCAACCATCTAACATTCCATCATTATCGGTGTCGTTAACCAGTGGATTTGTGGCAGACTGCCATGGGCGGGGAATAAAGAGAACTTCATCTCCATCATTCAGGGTGTCATTATCTGTATCGGAGTTATTTGCATGAGTGATATATTGATCCAAACCAAGAGCGATTTCCTCACCATCTTCAAGTCCATCATTGTCTGTGTCGAACATGGATGCATTGGTTGTGTATGGGACTCCATCCCACACAAACCCATCAACAGATTCAGTGTAATCTTCTAGATTGTCGCTGTCCGTGTCTCGGTTACTTGCATTGGTATAGGTGACGTAATATTCGCGACTATCGTTTAGCCCATCACCGTCGGTGTCGAAAACACCAGGGTCGCTGGTGACATGAACTTCATTGACACCACGATTCACCACGCGAATCGTCCAACCCATTACTTCGATTCCATCAAGCAAACCATCCCCATCGGTATCAGGGTTTAGCGGGTCACTTGACCGACCATCAATGACGCCATCTCCGTCTCGGTCACGGGCTTCGTATTCATCGAGGTTGGTGAATCTCTCATTGTGTTCTACAATATTCATCCAGACAAAACTTCGCTCTGTGATTTCTTCATTCACTTGAGCAGAAATTGAGTAAACAAATCCGTCACAGGGTGCTGATAGTGGAATCAGTTCATACTGTGAACCGCCAGAACTGGCCCCTGAGAGTGTTACTTTTGCCCAAGCAACAGTCTGGTTTGCAGTTACTTCTTGATATGGTTCTACAGAAATAGCATGAACACGCGCAAATCCATCGAACTGTGAAAGGCGAACATCCCCGTTTCCATTCTGGTCAAATCCATCATGATCCGGGTCATCATTTCCATTGCTACCATTGCGTGGATTCAATCCATTGTTTGCTTCCCACCCATCTGGCATGAAGTCATCATCAGAATCCGCATCAGTTGGGTCTGTGAATTGAGATGCGCCCCAAGTGTATGCCACTTGGTATTCTTCTACATTTGACAAACCATCTCCATCAGAATCTGAAAATGAATCGGTAGCATTCGCCGGGTCTAGAATTTCATTGTAGCAGTACTCAAATCCATCTGGCATACCATCGCCATCTGTATCCCAGTCACCTGGGCCGTTGGTGCGACCATCATTGTCCATATCTTCCTCAAACCATGCAAGGTTTTCTTCGACGATTCGAGCTTGCGTGAACGGTGCAGAAATTGACATGGAATTAACGGTGTTTCCGCAAAATGAGTTGATCGTGATGTCGCCAAATGCGACCTCGACTTCATCGCCGATCAAATCACCGTCACTGTCTTCAGACCAAGGGTCTGTACCATATCGCTCTTCGATATAATTAGGCATGGTGTCCGAATCGACATCAAGAACAGTATCGCAGGAATGGCGTCCGGTGAAGGAATCTTCGAGTAAGTTCCATTCATCCATGCCGAATGCGGCAATCCAGTCTGCAACAACTTGCGGGCTGAGAAGACTACAATCCCAATTTGCATCGGTTGGGTTCATCAAAGTGAATGGGATACCATCTGCGCCAATTACAGTCTGCTGGTGAAGGACTTCCCAACCGTCATTGAGACCATCTGAGTCACTGTCGCGGAGATTGGGGTTTGTACCATATTCAGCTTCTTCGGCATTGGGCAATCCATCGCGGTCAGGGTCACCCATTGGTCCATTGTCTGGATCTGGGAAAGTCTCGTTGTTCTCCCCAGTCGTGACATCATCCTCATTCGGATTCTGACTAGATTCGATTTCACCAAAGTCGGCGTCCCCGTCGTCTAGTGGGTCTAAGCCATTGGCAACTTCCCAACTATCGAGTAACCCGTCTCCAT
>JAQXFF010000272.1 GCA_029250425.1 Candidatus Thalassarchaeaceae archaeon
GTTAGATTTGTTTCTTCGAGTAATTCAACCGACCTGTTTGTGTATTCAACATGGAGATTATACAAATCGTCCGGCCATGTTGAATAATCGATTTTGATGGTTGATGCGTTCTCTAAAGTCGCTTCCATCCCTAAACTGGCAGCCCTAGAACCATCGCTGATGCTATACGAAATATTGGTGTAAATTGCTTCAGTAGGGACATTGAATGCATCAATTCGGATATTGTGAGAATCATCAATCCAAGCATTTAGCCAGACTTCATCACCAGGGTCTGTACAATTCTCAAAGTCAAGGAAAGTATCCGATAGAGTTTCATCCATAACCACACTATTTCCGAGAATTCCAGCGCTCATGGCCAGTGTTCCACCAAAGAATAGGATTCCATAAATTAATCCGCCAATTAACACGAAATCTTCAATCCCACGGGGAAAACGACGAGTTTCCCCACTACGACGGGCACGAATCTTGTCGAGATCCTTGTCGAAGGAGTCGCGTTTCTCAAATTCATCAGATTCAATCCAACCCGACTCATCAGTATCCAAGTCGTCAAGTAATTCATGTGGCGACATCAAATCGTCCCCGCCTACGGCGGGGTTTTCGACGTCGCTCATGGTCTCAGCAAGTCACCTCACCTTTTGGCCCTTTGGACGGCGGGGGTCTAAACATCTGGAGTGAAATCAACCAAGGTTTGATGTGATTTCGATGGTGCGCAGATATCATGCGAAAAGGACAGAAGTGGGCCCTTGCGCTCCTCTTCTGTCTGATTATTCAGTACACACCAGCTGGAATGTCAGCCTCCACAGGAATTTCAGATGTTGAGAATGGTTGTACATGTCACAATGCAGTGCCTACCTCATCGGTGAACATCACCTTCGAAGGAATCCCATTGACCTATGAAGTCAACACAAGTTACACCCTGATTATTTCGGCCACTGGTGGTGCTCAATCAGTGGAAAATCACACCAATTTTGGAGGATTTAACCTATGGATGAGTCACGGTGTTCTCAGTAACTTATCGAATGAAGTGCAAGTGTTTTCAATCAATGAAGTCGGGCACACGGGTCTCGGAAATGATCAACGTGCTTGGACGGTTAATTGGACGGCTCCCGCTGACAATTCAACACGGATTCACTACAGGCTCCATGTGAATACAGTCAACGGAGATGGAGTACCATCTAATGAGGATCAATGGAACCGGAAAATAGGTTCTTTTGGCCAAGGAACTGAGACATTGGAACAAACTCCAGTGAGCCCGATTTTCCTATATGGGGTGCCTATTTGTCTCATCTCTTTGATTGCACTCATCTACAGACGTGAAATGAAGAAACTCAATGATGATTAAAGTGTGTAGGAAATCACAGTATTGTCTGTTAATTGGAATGCAATGAACATGACAAACATGAACACTCCAATGGCCTTGTGATATGTTCTAGATTCTGTAAATGCAGCACCCAGTGCAGCACACCCTACAATGCATGGCATGATTGTCATTGGACCAATCAAGGGCTCTCCGAATAGTGAATAATTGACTGCCGCTGAGCTGAAGAGAGAGAATGCAACAATCGAGAAGAATGCCTTGTGGACCGAAAAATAGTGAGTTTCTAAATCGATGTCCCCCTCGTCAGTTGCTTTGGGCAACACCAGGGTTGTGAAGAAATAAATCGAGGCTAGATTTGTCACAAGGAACCAGTATTGAGCATAAGTCCATTCGATTCGATCAATGGAAAGATTCCACAGCCCCCACCAGGTGAAAATAGACCACATGATGACAGTGACAACCCATAGCGAATTGAGCCAATACGCTTTGACGCGATCTCGAATCTCGTACAAGTCAGACACGGCACCGAAAATATGGGTAAGGGCCAAACCAAGAATCAACGAACAGAAAATGGTGATGAACTCGAATGGGGACATTTGCATGGTTATCAAGCAATGTTACCACTAGACGCCATATAATCAAATTGGAATCTATTGCAATACGAACAATGCAGAATCTATACATTAGCCATATGATTAAGAACAACGTATCCC
>JAQXFF010000273.1 GCA_029250425.1 Candidatus Thalassarchaeaceae archaeon
ATTTGCTCCCAATCTTCCTTTTGCCGACGTTTGTGTAAGGGTAGATTTCGAGACCGCGCTTCTTTGCGCCTTCGCATGATACCTCGTACGGCTCTGTCTGCAATTCCCAAAAATAAACCCAGTGCATTTGCGACGATGAAACCTTCAACACGGAACGGTTCCCAAAGATGCATACCCAAGTCCATTTCAGCGCTTAGATTTCTTGAAGGAAAAACATCTGCACTATCTCCTTGGACTACGGATGTGTAAAAGATGTGTTTTCCAGAAGTTAATGACATGGCAAAATCTGGACAATCATCTGTAGAATTCCCCTCCCACACCGTGGTTAATTCTCCCGAAGGGAATTCATGCTGGATTCTGATTGAGACGACTGGGGAGGTGGAATTTTTTGGTTTGAAATCACAAGTCAAATCAACAGGTATTTGCCGGTCTAAATTCATCATATTCGGAACATCAAGCGTGTATTTCCCATTGACTTCGCGTCCATGTTCGTTGACTTCATTCACCGCGATCGCCTGTGATGCTTGCAACCAAATAAGATTCAACAAAATCCATGTCACGAGTGTTGCGATGAAACGTGTGCGCGCATTCTTCTTTGCATCCTTCTTTGGCTTCTTGCCATCAGCACTAGATTCCCTCGCCATCGCCTCATGAACCAGACTCACATTTTCACCCCCGCAATATCTAGCACCCGTTCCATCCACTCTAATTTACGCATCTTTCGTTCAGGTACAGTTGCACCAGTCCAGCGCCCAATGATGTCGGTCCGAAATCCTCTGAGAGTGAGTTGGCTGGGGGAGACATTCAATGAAAGTGCTATGCAAACAGCCCGATCGCCATCGGTAAAACCACCTGGATTGTGCATACCCACTATATCTCCAGGAGTTTGATGTGTCAGTATTAGAGGTGTATTGTTTTGACTCAAAACCTGCAAAAAGTTTGTCCATTCGGGTATATTGTCCCCATGTGCATGAAGAAAAAATGGTATTCCACGTTCAGCGGCCATCCTAAGATGAGATGGGTCCCCATCTGCATCACTGACCACACATTGTAAAGCATCCCAAGCGACTGCGGGCACTTCGGTTTCCGTAAGAATGCCCACTGCTCCGTCGGCTGCAATGAGACCATGTCCCTCCTGAATTGCAGCCTGCACATCTTCTACTTCGGCCGCAGCACCAAGAACTGTTATCGGTCTAGAAATCAACTTCTCTTGAAGCCGAAATAGGGTTTGCAAACGAGATTGTTCGGACCAAATTGTGGACGATTGATTTGAGTTTTCACAGGCTTCCCAGAGTTCTGTAGCAGAGCGTGAATCGGCGTCTAATTTCCATCCGAAATGGGAACGGATTTCATCCTGAATTGAAATCAGGTCTGGAGAGACTGCCGGGTCCACGCTCACCGGAGGTATAGAGAGCCTTGAATAACCCTCGTTCACCCGGTAAATACTCCATGCCGATGCCATTGCAGCCCCCAGCCATCGGGGACCCCGTTGTCACAGCGAGGTATCCATTCCTCCCTCAGGCGAATGCTGCGATTAAAACACACATGGAAGTCAATCAAGTTACATTGGATGCACTGGTTGATACTGAATGGCTAGAAGTCGTCCGAGTACGGGCGCGTGTACGCTTGGTTGAATCTGTTGTCAGTAAGGACATTGATGCGACGACCTCAATCGATATCCATACACCATACGGGCAGATGGTTGAATGCCTTTCATTCCTATATGCCATGGTGACTGTTTGTGCATCTTTTGATGAGCGATTGTTGGCTCGTTGGGCTGAAGGAGAAGCGAGTCGTGCAGATCACTTGTGGGGATCCATAGAGCAACCAGAATCATTTCAGCGGCTGGCGGAGACCTACCTGAGTGGAGTGCGGATGGACGGAGATGGAAACTGGGAAGTCCCGATGAATGATTTTATCGAAATTTGTCCTAAAATTAGTGGTTCTTACTGGCGTTTACCTAACAGGCCAATCAAGAATGGTTGGGTG
>JAQXFF010000281.1 GCA_029250425.1 Candidatus Thalassarchaeaceae archaeon
CACCCAAACGCCTTGATCGCCCTCGATACTTGGCGCAGGGATGTAGGCAGGTTGTCCCTTCACCAGAACCCATGCACCCGGCGAGACGTCAATATTCATCGGAGGGTGCTCAATAAATTCGATTGAAAAATTCGTTTGGACAGTTGAAACAGAATTTGTCGCTTCAATCGTACAAGCTAAATGGCCAATGTCTGATGCAAAGAAATAGATTGAGCCATTGGACGGAACGAGAACACTTGGATCGTTGCAAATCACATCCCAATCATTGGCTTGATCGCCATCAAAAGTGGGCTCCAACCACCTCCCTTCTCCAACAAAGATGTGCACAGGAGGCGAATATGATAAATTCGAAATGGGAATGAAACATTCAGTATCTTCATCATTGATGAACGCTATTTGTTCCGCAGAACAAGGTGGTTCCGGTTCCGGTTCCGGTTCTGGCTCAGGCTCAGGTTCAGGATTGGGTTCAGAGGACGGAATATCATCACTGGAATCAGTCGTCCGTGCCTGAAAAGTCCCAATTCCCGCAAGGCCGCCTAGAAGGAGCAACGCCACAAGCAATGCGGGCAACAACCGATTTGGCTCTTCAGTCACATTGTCCGCAAGACGACTTAGGAGATAGCATTCTCCCTTCGGGCAACCTCATGACCTGTGACTCCTTGGAGTCACTATGCGGGTCGTGATTACCGGGGCTGCAGGCCTCATCGGAGGTATTGTCCACGACCATTTGTCAATACTTGGCTACGAAGTAATCGGAATTGATCGGCCGCTGAATGACTGGCAAGCAGCCGGAAGGAACACCGAGGATGATAATGCCCGAAATCGGGTTGCGATTGAAATGGATTTAACTGTGGTTTCCGATGAAGAATTGTGTGCTGTGCTCGAAGGTGTAGATGTTCTCATCCACCTAGCGGCCGACGCAAATCCATCCAATGATGATGCATCAATGATGCGCAACAATATCGAACCAACCACTGCCATTTTCCGATGTGCGAAAGCATCCCACGTTCGTCGTATCATCATTGCCTCAAGTGGATTGACCCAAGTTGGGCTCGAACCCTTGTTTGCTGAAGGAGGACCGATGCATGGTCGCTTGATACAGATAGAAGATGGCGTGTCGCCAACTTCTACATATGGTGCTTCGAAGATTTATGCTGAAGTATTGGCTGAAATGCACGCGAGAATTTACGGAATGGAAACCGTCGCCGTACGCATTGGAACGGTCATCCCTGATGAAGCCGAACATTGGCGAAGAGGGGGGCGATTACAAGCAACGGCATTCTTGGCTGAGGATGTACGCCGTTTCTTCCAAGCCGCTGTGGAGCAACCGTTGGATGGGCACCTATTGACAGCCGCCCAATCAGATTCCCCTGGCCGATTCCTTGACCTTGAACCGGGCCTTTCTGTGTTAAACTGGTCACCGGTGTCTTGGCCGGACAGTGCAGAGAACCTGCAATGAACCGGTTCTGCCTCGGACCGTATATGTCCGACTCATTCACATTGGGAATTGATGTCGGCACCAGTGCCACCAAGGTACTCTTACTCAAGTCAAATTCAACATGGGAAATGGAAGTATGGCCTTCAACAGAAGGGTTGTGGAAACCACTTCGTAATTGGTTGGGAAATCGTGGACAATACATCTCTCGAGTTGGAATTACAACTCACGGCCCTTCAGCTGTAGTCATTCGCGATGGAGAACTATGTGGACGAATGATCTCCTGGTACGAATCATTGCCTGAACAATGTCAAAGACCGACTGAAGGAAACCACCGTCTGTCCTCCACGCGCGCATGGGTACCTGCAAGACTGGCACAATGGGAACTGGAAAATGGGCCAATCGGGAGTGGTGTTGCCGTTCAACTCAAGGATTTCCATAACTGGCAACTAACCGGTTTCATTGCCAGAGATCGACGTTCGATGAGGGGGTTTGTTGGCGAAGGTCATTTTCACTTGCCTCAGAGTGTGATTGGACAAGTGACTGCAGAGGGTTCGGCATTATCTGGAATCGGTGAAGGAGCCGAGGTCATTTGTGGATGTGATGACTTGACAGCAGGCGTCATTGGTTTGGGCGCAAATTCAGATGTCCTGTTCAATCTTGCAAATACCAGTGAGCATGTTGGAATGGTAGGAGGCCAGCCACAAGATGGCATCAGTTGGTTGCCACCGATTGGCCAATTGCCCGCGCTAAGTTACAATGTGATCCCCTCTAATTCGGAAACTGAACTCGAAGAACGAAATCAATTGGTTCAAAAATTGCGAGACAGATTCCCAAAACAAGAAATGTGGATTGGAGGGGGATTTGCAATGAACCCAGAATTGGTCAAAACCAGGAATGCTGTCTACAAAGCGGGGCAGGAAGTCAGCGTACTCGGCATCGCCAAACTCGCACGTCGTCAGCCTTTAGCAGTCATCTTCGGTGCTGGAAAAGTTGGACGGGGATTCTTAGCACAACTCCTCAACCGAGCGAATTGGAAATTTGCATTGGTAGACTCTCATGCCAATACTGTCGAGAGTTTACAGGAAGCTGGCGAGTGGGGAATATACAATCTCGCAAGTGGAGAAACTGAAACTTTGAGGGCAACTGAAATCAGACATATAGGTGATGATCTCAGTGAATTGTTTTCCAAAGCAGATCTCATCCTCACCTCGATGGGTGCAAACCAACTCACTCAATGGGCCAAATTGATTCGGGCACCTTTGTGCAATCGCTTGGAAAATGGAAATATCGATATCATTTTGGCTGAAAATCACCCCAAACCTGCCACTGCGGTTCGTGAAGCATTACGCGAAGGAGCCAATGAAAAGGAAATGATGCTCATTGATGGGAATCTAGGTATTGCCCAAGCACAAGTACTGAGATCCTGTATTGAACCAACAAACCAACAACATCCACTTACGATTCAGGTGCAAGATCACTGGACACTGCCTCTAGATGGGGATGCACTCCGAACCAAAATCCAAATCGATGGTTTTGAACTGAAACCAAATTTTGAGCGTGAACTCACACGCAAACTGTTTACTTACAATTGTGTCAATGCGATGGTCTGTTACATCGGTCATCTTGCAGGATACAAATGGCTGGCTGATGCAGCGAATAATCCGATGATTGCAGAGCTTGCACTCAAGGCAGGAAGGGAGTCCTCAGCAGCCCTGGTCGCCGCCTATGGTTTCGATGCAGAAGAGCAGCAGATGTGGTGCAATCGAGCATTGGCGAAATATCAAGATGAAACCATTCGAGACCCAATCGAACGAAATGCACGTGATCCGATTCGAAAACTCGGCCGCTTTGAGAGATTATCAGGACCTATTCATCTCTGTATAGAACAAAATTTACCCCATCAAACACTACTGATTGGTGTGGCTGCAGCGCTTAGATATCCGGGTGCAAGAATGACTGAAACTCTCCCTACGGGAGAGGCTGAATCGAGATTGGAATCTCTCCTTGCTTCTGAATCAATTTGATAGGTGGTCGCAGACCTTGCGGTGGCATGGCTCCTCCCGACACCTCCGATGAAGAAGAAGAGAATGTCGAAGAATCAACCAGAGGGCCACCATCTAGAGGACCACCATCTAGAGGACCACCGGGCCGCAGCCCCCCATCTGGCCCCCAGTCTGGCCCCCCCAGTGGACCCCCGTCTGGGCCACCCAGTGGACCCCCCTCAGGGCCACCAACTAGGAAGCCACCTGCCGAAATGTTCCAGAATTCCGAACCAGAATCGGAACCCGTACCTGAACCGGAGGACGAAGCTGAAGATGAACCAGAATCCGTTGAAGAGAGCACAGCGAAACGAGGGCCACCTGCACGAGGGCCACCTGGACGCAGAGGTCCTCCGGCACGCGGACCGCCAAGTGGACGTGGGCCCCCACCTGCAAAATCAGAACCAACTGAAACTTCAGAGTCATCCACATTTGATGCTGCACTTGCCCGTATGACTGGGAAAAAGGACGAAGTCGTTGTTGATGCTGCAGAATTGGCTGCACAAGAAGCTGCTGAAATCGCAGAAGAAATCGCTGATGAAGCCGAAGATGATGAGAAATGGGAAGAACCTGAAGAAGAGGAAGAACCGTTGCCTGAAATTGAACCTCTACCTGAGGAGGCTGCTGAAGGGAGTCGTTATCCTAAATTGAAGAAAGCCAATACTGGACGCCTCAAAGATGCTCCACTGAAGGGACATATCGTCCCACACACACATTGGGATCGCGCCTGGTATTTACCCTTCCAAAAGTATCGATATCGACTTGTTGAATTGGTTGATGATTTATTGGATTTGATGGAAAACAATCCTAAGGCATACCCTTCGTTTGAATTGGATGGCCAAACAGTTGTGCTTGAAGATTACCTTGAAGTCAAGCCTGAGAATGCAGACCGGATTCGGAAATTGGTTGAAAAAGGAAGACTGAACATTGGCCCATGGTATGTGCTACCTGACGAATTCATCGTCGGAGGAGAAGCGTTGGTTCGCAATCTCTTGATGGGTTCTCGAACCGCACAACGCTGGGGTGGTCGTTCAGAAGTTGGATACGTCCCTGACCCCTTTGGACATGTTGCACAATTACCGGCAATTCTGAAGGGTGCTGGACTTGATTCTTTCATCTTCACACGAGGTGCAGGACCATGGATCCAAGAAGCTGGAGGTGTGTTCAATTGGTATGCTAGCGATGGAAAATCAAAGGTGCTGGCTGTCCAACAAGTTCCAGATTACCCCAATCTAATGGCTTGGGGTTTTGAAGAACGACCACTCGACAGAAAAGATGGATTGAATGTCAATGTTGACACCGCAATGGAGCGTATGCAGCGCCTCCTAGACAAACATGATTCCCTCGGATGGAAACCCGATGTGCTGCTATTTGGACAAGGGAGCGATCATACACACCCACAACCTACACTACCCATGCTTATTGGTAAAGCCAGTCAAAAATTCAATGGGAAAATTAAGTTTGAACATTCATCATTCCCTGCCTATATCGAAGCACTGAAAGGCTGGCTTGGGAAAAAGAAAATTTTCCGTTATCAAGGCGAATTACACTCAGGATGGGACCGCAATATCCTATCAGGTGTTTTCAGTGCACGACTGTATCTCAAACGTGCAAATGATCAGGCAATGCGTTTACTTCGAGACCGTGTCGAACAATTGAGTGCCATTTCTTGTGCTCATGGCGGGAGATTCCGCGGAGAGCGCTTGGATTTAGCTTGGCGTGAGATTCTACGCAATCACCCGCACGATGACATCTGTGGATGCAGCGTCGATGAGACTCATGATGACATGGAAGTTCGCTTCACACATGCACAACAAATCAGTGCCATGCTGGAAGAAGATTTGAGAATGGAATTGCGTGAACAAATGGATCTCAGCCATGAAGACCGGGATGCTGTGCCAGTATTGTTGCACAACCCCCTGGCAAAAGCATGGTCTGGTTCATTGATGATTGATTTAGCAGTTCCAAAATTCCGTTGCTGGCTAGACCATGGATTGCCGGTCAAAATCGAAATGGCTGCTCCATCCGGTGATTGTTTGATTCACACATCAGGACTCCAAATTACACCAAAGTCTTGGGACTTGCATGTTCATTTTGACCGAGTGTCCAACGTTGAATTACCTCGAGTCATTGGACGTATTCACGTCCATCGCCTTCCACCTGGCCTTTCCGTCGCCCATATTTTACCTGGCAGAGGTTCGATGAATTTACCCGCCGAACCCGTCAACCTTGGAGGCGAATTTGGCCGCACAGATTGGATGGACAATGGACTGGTTCGCGTATTGTTCCGAGCGGATGGGCGCTTTGATATCATGGACCACGCTACTGGACGTCACGTTGTTGGTGCCGGTCGACTTGAAGATTCAGAAGATGCTGGAGATTCCTATGATTGGTCCGCGGGTGGACATCCTGTGCCACAAGCAGCAGGCCGTGGTTCAAAGATGGCCGAACGGATCTTGGCGTCAGACGCTCGATTTGCTGATGCTGATGAAGCAAACCGGCAAGTCTACCTCACAATTGAACAACAAGACGACTGGACTGCAACGATTCGGCTCCATATTGCTTGGGCGTTACCTCTACGGTTTGACAACTCAACGCAAAAGCGCAGTGAAGAAATGGAGTGGAATACAATTGATCACTACATTACCTTGCGAAGTGGACATGCGATGGTTGAAGTTGAGACATGGGTAAACAATGCCTGTGAAGATCATCGATTGAGATTGCATGTACCTACAGGTGTGGATGCAAAGAAGGTTCACGCTGGTGCTGCCTTTGATATTGTAGAACGGCCAGCCAATTGGCCACACCTTCCAGATTGGGAACAACCGCATGTCCCAACCCATCACTTCAGTGACATGTTGATGGCTGAAGAAAAGAGTGGCGGCGTAGCATTGTTCTGCCCGGGTTCAAATGAATACGAAGCAATGACAAGTGAAGATGGGACTACCCTTGCCGTGACATTATTGAGGGCAACGGGGCACCTCAGCAGAGATGGATTTGCTAGCCGTCGAAATCGTGCAGGCCCAGTGTTTGAAGCACCAGGCGCTCAGTGCAAAGGAGCACAATGCACACGTTGGGCGATTATGGCCTACGAAGATTCGTGGGCAGAAGCAAATATCCACCAAATCGCAGAGACTTTCGCTTGTCAGGCAAGTATCATCTCAGCCCTACCAAAACCACAGTTGGATGGCGAATTTGATGAAGTTTGCACTGAAGGGAGTCGTGGCCAAAGACTGCAACCGATCCGGTTAGTAGGAGATGGGCCAATGCCGATTATCGCTTGTCTGAAACCCGCAGCAGATGGGAATGGAAACGTGATTCGCCTCTACAACCCAACGGACAGTACTTGGGAGGGTCGAATTGAGACGGATTTACCACTCTTCAATGTCCGTGGATGTGATTTACTTGAAAATGAAACCACAAAACCACGAATCACGAAATCTGGTTGGCCTGCAAAACTCAATGCCAAAACCATTGGCACATGGCGCTTCAACTGAG
>JAQXFF010000297.1 GCA_029250425.1 Candidatus Thalassarchaeaceae archaeon
TCTCCAAGTACACGGTGAATTGATCCGTTAATCACACCTGAAGTTAACTTTGTAAAAAGATCTCCACAATGGACGGATAGCCCCCCTTTAGGGGGGATAACATCGCGCCACACATCATCTCGCCCTTTGATCTGAAGGCCAGGATACGTCTGCCATAGCAAAGTCAGTGTCGTGGTATCCACATGTTCGATGCCAACTATCCATCTATTATTTTGATCAACGATCTCGGGGGCGTTATTTGAATGCAGATGCTGTGGTTGGGGCAGATAGTTCAGCAGTCGAAGTGTCCCGTTACGCCCTCGACATAAATTATCCGTATCACGACGTTCCAAATTTAAACCACAGGCAATTGAATCCAGCAATGCAACAGCAATTTCTCTTAGATCATCAAAATACTGAAGGCTATCTGATCGCCAACCAGCCTGTGGCTCAGTCGATGGCCATGGATTTGACTCACTAAGAATTTCTGATCCTTCTAAATTCGGAGCCAACAAGCCAGGTTCGGGCCCAATGTCCAATCGCTCCTTGTCTAAAAAACCCCGAATCTCAGGCGCAGGATAATAACCCCGGTATTGGTTTCGATTGGCAGGTTGGTGCTGCGTAGTAGCCATCGATAATTTGACATCGTCAGCAAGATTGAAAAACTTTGTCAATCGACCCGCACGTTGATGTTGCTCTGCCATTGCCGGGTGGCCTACAGCAACAAACCCACTTTCCTCGTTGAGCACATCAACGATCTGCTTACACACACGGAAGTAATCGTTTGAAGATCCACTGAACAACGCGGAAATTTCCAACGTTTGAGTATTTGGCATTTAAGTTCTAATGACTACTCAAAAGAAGAAGTCATTAGTATCCAACTGTTAAATCACGATTAAAGTCTGCTCCATTCCACAAAACAGATTCAGGCAAGCAATTTAGCTTCGAAAGGATAAGTGCTCAAAGCAACAGCACCATCTTTGGTTACAAGAACCTCGTCTTCAAGCTTCACACCGTATGGGGCACCATCTTTACCGGCGTAGCATTCCAAGCAAAATACCATATTCTCCTGAATTGTACGATCTGGGAATGACACGCCCCATCCCCCTCGGCGGTCATCATCAGGGTAGGGTATTCCAGGTCCTTCATCTTCTAACCCTGCCTGATGGGCCATGGCTCCATAGCGACCGTTCCGATATTCCGAAGGCAATTTTGGTGCCGCATGCCCGAACTCTTCAAACGTCATCCCAGGTTTCATCAATTCACGCATACCATTCACACAATCATAAGCAATTCGGTAGGCCTCTTTCTGTCCTTCACTGGCAATGTCACCACATAAAAATGTCCGGGAAATATCGACGACATAGCCTTCGTAAACATTGGCATCAGTATCAATACCAACCAAATCACCGGGCTGAATCACCTTGTCATGAGCCTCAGACATCCAAGGGTTGGTGTTGGTGCCGGAAGCAACCAAACGGGTAAACATAAACTCGCCGTGGTGATCAAACAAAGCTTTGTTCAACACTCCCAGTAATTCATACTCTCGAATTCCGGGCCGGATTGCCGCCTCGAATTGCGCTAGCATGGCATCTCCAGCTCCCCCATTAAGAATCATTAACTGAATTTCTTCAGGTGTTTTTACTTCACGCGCGTCAACCGTCGCTGGACTTGGATCCGTGACTGTAATACCGGCATTTTGCAGCGCCATAAAACCAAACCCATCAAGTTTGTCAACCGCCAGTGGTTCACCAGCGTACCCTAGTTCAGCCATGACAGACTTAATCTCATCGGCCCACTTATTAGCTGCTGCTAACCCCGCAGTTGCCTTGTACTGCCAATTTGGAGCGGGGCGCACGTCATCAACAAATTTCTCTGAGACATGCATAGAGTTCATATATTCAAACATCACTGGGGAACCATCTGCGGGCACCACTGCATATCTAGCTAATGTGGTTGCAGTCCAT
>JAQXFF010000318.1 GCA_029250425.1 Candidatus Thalassarchaeaceae archaeon
CCAACATAACGAACATCTTCGACAGTCAGTCTGCGGTAGAGATTCACAAGGCTCTCTCCAACCACTGGGTCAGAGCAACCAATGACGCGAGCCACTTGGCGCACACCATGATTTGGATCACCTGGGTTGAATCGCTCAGGGCAATAGGCGACTTCGACATCCTTACCTTCAGAGAGCCCCAATTCTTCGAGAATTGGCAACCAAGTACTTGCAGTGACACCAGGATAAACAGTACTTTCGAGAATCACAACTTTCCGATTGCCCTTACCTGCCGCTTCAAACACAGCACGACCAGCACTCTCAACATAGGTGAGATCGGGTTTGAGATCATCAGAAACCGGCGTAGGCACAGTCACGATTAGTACATCACATGCGGCGGTTGCTTCTGCCGTACTGCGGGTAATGGTCCAACGTTCAGAATCTGGTGCAGGAATCATGTCGTCTAGGTCAGGGTCACCCAATGGATTTCGACCCTCGTGCAAGGCGTTGACGATTCGCTCTGAAAGGTCCACTCCCCAGACATTGAACCCCGCGTCACGGAATCCAATGGCGGTAGGAAGTCCAACATATCCAAGCCCAATAATACCGACACTCAGATCACCAGAATCGGCCCGAGAGGCGAACGCAGCATCCCATCCCATGAATTTACGGCCTCACTCTTGCTTCATCAAGCCCTCGGTCGACCAAATGCATCAAAGTACGCCGCCCGTAGGGCGGCATATGCGCGTTTTCGTAACGGGTGGTGCGGGCTTCATCGGTTCGTACGTTTGCGAAACTTTGTTGCACTACGGCGCAGAAGTCGTTGCATTCGATGATTTTTCAAGCGGTCATACCCGGATAGACGGTGCAACAATCATCGAAGGTGATGTTCGGAACTTTGACGCTGTACGCTCCGCGATGTCTGATTGCACCCATATTGCACATCTTGCAGCATTGGCATCCGTACCAGCTTCTATCACAAATCCATCGTTATCGGAAGCCATCAATTTGCAGGGGACTCTCAATGTAATCGAGGCCGCCCATCAAGTGGGTATCAAGAGAATTGTATTCTCAAGTACAGCCGCCATCTATGGGGATGCCACAGATATGCCTGTGACAGAATTGACTACAACAAATTGTCAATCCCCGTATGCTGAAGATAAATTGGCTGCCGAAGTGGCAGTCCTCCACTCTGGTATCGAAGCCATTTCTCTACGTTATTTCAATGTCCACGGCCCTCGCCAAGATCCGAATGGTGCTTACGCTGCAGTCATTCCTACCTTCATTCAGATGTTGATGAATGGTAAATCTCCTACGATTTTTGGGACAGGTGAAGCGACCCGTGATTTCGTTAGTGTCTCTGATGTAGCCGCCCTCAATTTGATTGCATTGACAACCGATAATGAGGAAGCTCTTGGCCAAGTCTACAATGTCGCATCAGGTTCTACGATGTCAGTAATGGAACTATTCACTACACTACGTAATTTGTTGGGTGAAAAGGACCCCTCCATTGCAACAGTCGAGCCAATAATTGCCCCCTCACGCGAAGGTGATATTCTCCACTCATCAGCATCCATTGAAAAGGCTAGAAAACTTCTCGGATTTAATCCTGAGACGGATCCTCGCCGTGCTCTTTCTGCGACGGTAGAGGCGTATTGGGCGCAGCGCGATTAGGGGCTGGAGGGAAATCTCCACCCTCTCTGAAATCGTGGCCCCTACCGACTAAATCACCTAGTTTTTCAACACCTGCCTCGATTAACTCCGGGTCGTTCTTTTCGGCATAATTCCAAGCTTCTTGCGATTTAATGTCGCGCACAAGGGTGGCTTCTTCAAGCAATTTTTCTCCCACGGTCAATTCACCTTCTAACCCTTCAAATTCAGGTCGAGGCGTCATGGCGTCAACACGTGGCATTCTTGATTCGATTGTATCCGCACCTGAACCTTCAGCGGGCCCTTTCGGATCTTCCCCCCGCGTCTTGTAAACAACTCGACCCCACTGATCCTTTTCCTTGGAAAGTGGCCCACCTTCATGGGGTCGCATTAACACATCCAGAATGTCAGAGCCTCCTGGAGCCCCGAGGATTCGAGCAGTAAAAGCTCGCCCTTCTTGATGCAACATAGGTGCAATATCAAGTCCTTCTAACAGCGCTTCATGGATACGCTTGTAGCGTTGATTACCGGAGACGCGTCCAAACACAAGACCAACCGATCCGGAGAAAAGCAGTAAGAGAATCGATTCTGGGTTGGACAGTGGAAGTTTGACAAGAAACAGTAACAACATTGTGAGGATTAATCCTGTTGGGACCCACAATACAGTTCGTTGTAAGATTAGATCCCTGTGGAGCCGTTTCATTTCATCGGCACCTAGGGGGGCCGCTCCGACCCAAATCAAATCGTCGTTTGCCACAAAGAGACCTCAGGCGAAGTCAGCGTTGAAGGCTTCTATCCAATTATCCCCATTTTTCTTGTTTATTGGACGTGCTTTGAGTTTCAAATCAGGTATTGATGGGGTTTTTCGCGAAGGGCGTTCCGAAATCACAGGCATCGTGAGGCTCTGGGATAGATCTTCAGTACTACTCACCACAACAGAATCTTGTACAGAAACATTTGACGTCCGTGGTTCGAGTGCCAATCGATGCAATAGATCGGACATCGTCCGTTGCATCTCCCGACTTTGCTCCGCGAATGCTTCGGTCAGCCTACCACTTTCATCAGCAAGTTTACGCTGTGCTTGATGGGCTTCATTAGATTGAGACCCGAGTACCTGTTGCATTGAACGAATCATCTCATTCCAGCGTTGATTGACATCATCAGTTCGTTCATCAAACTGGACAAGCATTTGTTCTTGAGCTTGAATAAGCCGTTGCGCCTCTTCCATCGCTCGTGCTTGAGCTTGCAAAGTTTCACGCTGACTTTCGATTAATCTTCGAGCCTCAGGGGCCCCAACAGAATCCCGTCGTTCCAATTCAGAAACAACAGATGAGAGTTCATGATGCTGTTTCCGCAAGTGATGATCCATTTTTCCGATTCGCGTATTTGCATCTTTTAACCGTAAATATTGCCCGTTAATGACGTACCTCAACCGTCGCTTTTCAGCACTATTTCTTGGTATTTCAAACAACAACAATACGTAGGTACCAACAATGGCACCAAAGGCCCCATCGCCGATAATAATCGTAAGCCAAATTCCAGCCGCTAGGCCCGCTAAGATCGATACAAGTCTTGACATCCCAATCAATTTATTCTGACTCTGGACACATATAGTCCAAAACGTGGGGAGTCCCGGGGACCCGCCTTCAGCCTAGGAAGAATTCGTTCTCATCAACCTCAACGACGCTACCTTGCTCAAGCAACCATTCGAGAGCCTCAACCAATTCTTCGGTATCAATTCCACGTGGGACAAGAGCCAATCCCAATGACTCCAAAGTAACTGGCAATTCGCCATCAGCAGCCTTACTCTCGAGGTGTACCAATATGGACTGGGCGCAGATTGCGAGCAGCGGATCATCTCCAACTTCATCCGAGAGGTAATTCATATGGGCGGACGCAGGGTGTAATTCCCAATCATTGTCATCAACATCGTCACTGTTTTCAATCGGACGATTGGGGCTAAACACATCGAACAGATTGCATTGTTTTGTCCCCCCCTCATTGAGTTCGACATCACGACCAATCCGATTGGCAAGTGCCTCCAATCGAGAGATTCGTTGTTCTAAGCGCATCTTCTCTCGACCTAGGTTTGCTTCGATAATTTTCATTTCTTCATTGGCTCTTTCAATCAGCCATGCATTCATGTCCCAATCCGGGTCAAGTCGAAGCATGGTGTCCCATAGGCGTTGTAACTCATCGGGTAGAGTTGAAGCATCCAGCCTTGGGCGCTCATCATGATCGGGTGGGCTTCCGGACATCTTCGGGAACGGTGTAATGACGGTAAATGAAGAGTTCGTTTGGACACTGCCTTTTTTGAGTGGATAAAGGGATGCACTCATTCATGTAGGGGGAACGATTGGCGAGCCTCATGACGTCCTATACCTTGGCCCTCTTGCCTGGCGATGGGATTGGCCGAGATGTAATGGCCGAGGCCGAGAAGATACTCTCTGTAGTTGAACAATTCACACCTATTTCATTGGTTCTGAACAAAATTTCTTGCGGTGGGCAGCATTACCTAGAAACAGGCGAAGAATGGTCAAAAGGTAGTTTTGAATTCTGCCGTGATGAGGCAGATGCAATTTTACTCGGTGCTGTAGGATGGCCAGGGGCAATTACCGAAGATGGTGATTTGGCGGGCGGCTCGGTTATTCTCGGATTACGAAGTGGCTTAGATCTCTATGCAAATGTCCGCCCAATTCGATTGTACGAAGGCGTCCGCCACAAAATACACGGCGAATTCACTCAGGTTTGGAAGCCTGGAATGGTGGACATGCTCATCATTCGAGAGAATACAGAAGGCCTCTACCACGCACTCCTTCGTCGTTCTGCTGACAAGGCACAAGGCAGGGAAGGCTGGGAACCAACTACAATGGAATTCCCTGGCCTTGAGGGCGAAGTTGCTTGGGACCCCCGACCTATTTCGCGCAGCGGAAGTGAGCGAGTAATTCGGTACGCGTTTGAAGCGGCTCAACGCCGCAATGGTGCTCCCGGTGATGGGAAAACACGTGTTACGTGTGTCGATAAATCAAATGTCACACGAGGTTGCCAACTGTTCAATCAAATTTATCATGAACTTTCAGAAGGCTATCCAGATACTGAAAAAGACCATGCATATATCGATGCATTTTGCATGTGGGCAGTGCGCAATCCTGAATTTTATGATGTGGTTGTTACTCCAAATATGTTTGGCGATATTAGCACAGATTTAGCAAGTGTATTGCAGGGTGGAATGGGAATCGCCGCCAGCGCTAATCTGGGTGACAGCCACGGAATGTTTGAACCAGTACATGGATCTGCACCCAAATATGCAGGTCAAAACACAACCAATCCAATGGCGATGATTAACAGTGTTACATTGATGTTTGATTGGTTGGGTGATACGAAGGGTGACGCAGATTGTAAAGCAATTGCCAATTTCATTGACATGGCAGTTTCTCAGACATTGATGAGTGATGCGCTAACCTATGATTTGGGTGGCTCCTCAGGGACCAGTGAGGTAGGCGACACCATCGCTGAAATTCTCAGTTCTCTTTTACGAAAGCATTTCGCAACCGTTTGAATCTATTCTGTAGGTTCATGCTTCGCGCGTTCATTTCTCATCGCTTCTTCAAATTCATTCCAAAGCTCCTTTTCAACTTCTGCTCGGATGACTGGAACCATTTCTTCGACAACTTGCTCGCGAACTTGGTCTCGAATAGCAACAGCAACTTGACCAACAATTTCTTGTTCAATTTCTGCACGTAAATGCTCTCGAATCTCTTCAATATTGATTCCATGCTGCAAATCCCCATCCCCTCCACCATCTCCTTGGCGATGGATCAGTCTAGCCCGTTCATCCGCCATTTGTTCGATGTGTTGTTCAATTCGTTGAACAACTTCCAAGCTCCACTCTGAATGTGGGTCTGGAAGACGACCTTGACTCACCATCTGTTGCATCATCTGCACACTTCGAACACGAACGGGGTCTCCCGCCAGATAATCAGCAGCACCCGTTACAAATGATAGAATCGCTTCAACAAATTCACCTTCAGGAATGTCTGCAGCACACCCTGGGCATTCTGTAACTTGACCATCTTCCAATCGCTTTTTTACAGTCTTTCCAGCAGCATCTCTCTTCGCTTTTCTTCTAACAGGTTTTGGGGGCCCATCAATGTCAAATGACACCTGTGACGCGAGAAAACCATCCCCTTCTCGAAGTAGCCTTTCTTGCTCTTCCGACATCTTTGCTCAGAGACATGTTGTTTTTTTCTAGGCAAAAGCCTTCTGCCGGAAACAGTATTCCTGCCCAGTATTTTGAGGTATTACTCAAGAATCCGAAGCATTACTGCTATGACTTCTTGTAAGTTCAAATCATTGTCCCAATCTTCATCTTGAGATGCTGATTCGCGCATTAACTCATTCAATAGGATTGGAACACATCGTGTCAATTCATCTACAATAGTGACCGATGCGGTTTTTGCAGTTCTCGAGAGGGGATTCAAATCGATAACACACACAGTTTTACCCATTGCAATGAGTGCTTCACACCGATCTCCATCTTCAAGTGGAACAAGGATTGCATTGGCTGACAAGATACCATCTGAATGGCAATTGGCTCTTGGCCCATCTAGATTTGGAATTTGACCATCGGGATTGTCCCCCAAGATTGGAACATTGACAATTTTTTCAGCCAGGTTTGGATATAATTTTGTAGCATCCATTCGTTGTTTCTCAAGCGCTGAAATCAATGCTTTCATACGCTCAGGGGTTCGATAGTAAATGTTGACTTCGACTGGACAATTTAGCACAGCAGCACAGGCAATCAATTGAGTCCCAGCAAGTGCGACAGTATTTCCATTGACTGAAATGACACATTTGTCTGCAGAAAGTAGTGCACTTGCAGTTTTGCATATCGCCATTCTTGCAGGTTCACAGGTCGCTTCTCCAAGAAGATAATCAAATGCTTCACCACGACCGTGGGCAATCAACGCAGAATCAGCCAACATGCCGGCATTAGCCGCATCAGTCATCCGCTTCCTCGCCATTAGTGACGCATACCGTGGGTGTGATTTTGGGACCTCTCCCACAACAATCA
>JAQXFF010000323.1 GCA_029250425.1 Candidatus Thalassarchaeaceae archaeon
CGATTGTTCTAGATGACGCTGTAAATAGCCAAATCATGGGTGAAATGACTTTACCTGTCTCAATTTCATCATCATTCTCGGTTCGATTGGATCAGGTGACACCCGCATATCCTGCTTTGACACTTGTACCGGGTGAAACAGGCGACTTACAGATGAAGGTCAAGAACACAGGTAACCAATTGGCAGATTGGACCCTAGGTGCATACTTCGATAGCACCCTCTGGGGCGCATCAAACCTAGAGTGGTTCGAAGATTGGGATGGCGATGGTAATTTGACTCAAGTCATGCAGATGAGTCTTAACAAAGGGGAAGAGAAAATCGTCACTGCTCGGTTCCATGCGCCAAGTGCAAATCCACCTGGAATGGTTGAAATTTCACTATACGTCCAGGGAGTTGCTCCTGCAAATGCCCAATCAGTTGAGCGAATATACATCGATGTTCCAGCCATTCAGGATGTCAAAGTAACTGCATACGAATCGTCGATAACCGCCTTGGCGGATAGCAATATGCGAACCATGTCCGTCACAATTCGTAATGACGGAAATGCGCCCGAAATCTTTGATTTATCACTCAGTGCAGACTGGCATATCGGGGCATCTCTGGCCACACAAGTTACAGAACCGATTGAACCGTTTGGGCAAGAGATCGATGTCACCGTAATCATGAACATGCCTCGGGGATTGATGCCGAATTTCTACCCAATTACGGTTACAGCCACATCACAGACAGATTCTACTTACAGTTCAAGTGGTCAATTCACTCTTGAAGTCCCATCCACCTATATTGTGGAAGTCGAGGATAAGGATTTGACCGGCCAGTCATTTTCTGCAGGGATTGAATCAAGAACCATGAATTTTGAAATATTCAACCATGGGAATGAAATTGATGCATTCAATGTTGCATTGTCGATGGATGAGGGTATAATCGCTGAAATTTCGTCTGGTTTGACAGATGATTCCTCCGGACGTACAATTTTCATTGATCCGCAAACATCGACCAACGTGACTGTGAGTTACTCATTCACTAATGGTGTTCAGGGCATGAAGGAATTGACCGTCTCTGCAACCAGTGTCAAAGGACTGGAAGATGGGCAAAGTGTGACAGCAACAGGAGTTGCTAATTTCCAAGTCGGTTCACTGGGGTGGATTCGTCTTGAAGCGGGCACAGTAGTTCACATCACTGAGCCTGGGCCACATTTGTTGTCAGTAACAGTCCACAACCAACACCCTACTTCCAATCAAGAGATTCGACTGAGTGTTAGCACCGACTCTGAAGCTGATTTCAATTTGCGATGGGTTCGTGTAATCAATACAGATCAACAATTCGAACTTGAACCAGATGCAATGCGGATTGTCAACATCGAAGTTTACGTGACTGATGAAAACCTACTCAATTTGGCTCAGGATACGATGGTTTTCACAGCCACTCTGAAGGTTGAAGCCACAGATGACAACACTGAGATTGCCATTGATTTCTCTGCGGACAAATACGTGTCATCAGAATCATCCGAAGATAGTGGAGACTTCGG
>JAQXFF010000340.1 GCA_029250425.1 Candidatus Thalassarchaeaceae archaeon
CAGACGATGTGAGTGACATTGAACTCACCTGATTCGATGCTAGTGACTTTTCCGCCTTGACCGGGAGGGACCATGACCTTGTGAACAATGGTCTCAGTTTCCTGGACGGTCCCAAGGGTCGTTCCTGCGCTAACTTCGTCGCCAACCGATACGGCTGCCTCAAAGTTCCACAGTTTTTCCTGGTCTAATCCATCTGCATCAACACCACGCTCGATGAATGTCCCCATCGTATCGGCTAGAATGGGCAGAGGGCGTTGAATCCCGTCATAAATCTGCGTCAGCAGACCCGGTCCTAACTGAACCGATAGCGTCTGACCGGTGCGTACCACCGGCTCGCCCGGGCGGATGCCAGACGTATCTTCATACACTTGAATCACAGACTTGTCGCCGTGTAGTTCGATCACTTCGCCCATCAATCCTTCATGTCCTACTCGTACAACTTCATACATCCGCGAACGGATGCCCGTGGCCGTCACCACTGGTCCAGATATACGGTAAATCACTCCATTTTCATCACTCATTTTCATGTCACTTCCTTTTTCGGAATCACTTCCATAAATCGACACCAAGTGCCGATTTGATAGACTCTCGGAGGGTATTGTCCTCTTCTGTCCCTATACCCAAAACTGTGGGCGTAATGCTGTCTGCAATTTGCGAACGCAATCTTTCAGACAAGCGAGTTAAATCAATACTGTCAATCACGACAATACCTATGCCCTTCTGATTGAGAAGTTGTCGCATTGTTGTAGCGAGCTCCTCGTCACCTTCGGGGTTGTGCAGACGACGAACGCCTGCAAGCTGGAATCCAAGTGTGAATTCAGGTGTACCGACAACAGCGATTTCCATTCTTCCACCTCACAGATTCATGTGCGCTTCAATGACCTCATCGGGGAGGCCTGCCGCCTTGCCACGCACAAGCAAGCGGATATTTTGCACCTCGAGCACCTTGCTCTCGATGTAATGAATAATTGGGAAAGCCGAAATTGGATTGAGGTGAGCAAATCGACGCATCATGGTACGGCGTTGATCTTGCAACAACGTAACCACAGGGTCAAGACTGTTCGATGAAGCCTGGAGAGCCTCCTCAAATCCAGTGTCATCAAATGAAGGGGCACGGCGGAGGATTTCCAATATGGCCTCATTTGATTCGGCTTGTGAAGCAGCCTTCAAAGCTGCTTTGTTGATTTTGCCCCCATGGATCATGAGGGTGTCACGGTCATCGCCAGTGATTCCTTGGCGCAAGCCACGGAACTGGTTGACGATGTTTCGATGGTCGATTTCGTTTCTGAGATATCGTTCCAATAGAGGGTGCCCATCAGGGCCTCGGATGGATGAAAGCGCCCCACTGTAGTAAGATGAATCCAACGCATCTTCCATTTGTTGAAGCGTAGAATCAGCATCCATCTTGGAAAGGGTAACCCCCCAAGGTGTACCTGACATTGCATTCGCAGCATCACCTAAAGTGTTGCAATTTCGAATGATATCGAGCCAGTAATTATTGTTCAGATTCTCTTCAGGAAGTACTTGACCAGCAACCATTTCTGAGCTGGCCCCACTATGAATAGCGCGTAGAACGGTCTTCGCATTCTGATAAGAAAAACGCTCGACATAAACAGCAACCATCGATTTCAAACGGCCTTGACAAAATCGCAGAACCGAATCGAAATCCGTGTCTAGGTTGTGATTCAAAGCAGCTTCAATCAAATCAGCACCTGACAATCGCCCAGCGTAGATATCAATCTCAGTCCGATAGCCGAACTCAGCGATACTGGTGCCAATTGTGTCAGGCCCTTGCTGAAGCAACTGGCGCATACGGGTTGAATCGATTAGCCCTGCCTTGCGTGCCTTTGCACGCGCAGAAGCATTGGCCATATTGCTACGACCATTTCCGATTCTTGCCATTCATCCACTTCCTGTAATTATTTAATTTCCAAACAATGCTTTGTTCACCGAACCGAGGTTTGCTTTCCAAGCATCCTCCAATCGGCTATCAAAGCGGTAATCGAGTACGATTGAACCGTCTGTGGATTCAAGGGTGAATCCTCCGAGGCCATCGACATCATCTCCGAAATCGAACCCTTTCGCGTCCATCTCCAATGCTTTGCGATCAATGGATACGGGGCGTATTTTCATGCCTGCCCCTGCATCCTTTGCTTCAGCAACAAGTGCCTTGAGAAGTTTGGCTCGACCCGCTAGTTTCGCGGAACCGACCTCTGCTTTCACGGCATCCCAAGTTGCATCTAATTCAGTTGCTTTCGCAATGAGTTTTCGCTTCTGATTGTTTTGACGAGAAGAGGCGACGAGTTCTGTGGAGAGCTGTGCAGATTCACGCTCAGCACGAGACATCAATGAATCACGAATGTCTACAACTTCCGCCTCGGCCTCTTTCTTCACTGACTTTGCCGTTTTCTTGGCAGCATCGGTGAGGGCCTTGGCTTCCGCCTTTGCCTGAGCGGCAATTTCGTCAGCTAACGCGTCTAGAGACATCATCACACATTCCATTTTGAGTCGTATCAGTGGTTTTGACCGTTCTGCTCAGAGCAGGAACATGGCCAAGAAACCGAACAGAACGATGGTCTCAGGCAGAGCTGTAAAGATC
>JAQXFF010000346.1 GCA_029250425.1 Candidatus Thalassarchaeaceae archaeon
TGAGTGATTACATATGTATCTCTCTAGTACGTTTACCTTTGGTTTACCTATATCCTCGGGATTAAATTGCTGATGAGGGAGATTTCGTTCTTCAACAACATCCTCATCCATCAATGTAATTTCGATAACATCGTAATCCCATGCACTGTACGATATGGCTCTTGCCAAATGCAGTGTGAGAAGACTACCGATACCGCCAGCACCTATCACCAATATCTTGGTCTCTGAAATCGCCACCATCGTTTGTAATCCTCATCTCTTTTGAATCTGTTTTTTGCGACGCATCCCCGCCCAGCGGGCGGGGAGCGCCTGTAATCATCTCAGCCACAAAGACTGGTTTGTACCGCGGGCGCGGGTTGTTGCTGTTCGTTCAACAGCCGCCGACAAGGCCGGACACGATTCGCACACTCGAAACAGTGGATAGATTCGCTTCATCCACTTGACCGGGATCGATCTTCTGGTTGTCAGCGTATACCCACGAGCTCGAGTTTTGCTTGATGGTCTCGACCGTTTCGGCCGGACTCAACAACATCTGTGAGTGCCCGTTCTTGTCGGAGAGCTGTACCTTGATTTGGTGCATACTCACTCCTCCAATTTGGTTGACCACGTCTACGAGCCGTGTCCGGTACATCACCGGCAGGTAGTCATTGGATTCGGACGTCACTCCTCTTCCTCCTCTTCTTCATTCCAATCAGCAAGATTGGTTTGAAATCTGTCAATGACGCGTCGCCATCGTTGGAATGCTTCTTGAGGCCCTGGCTGATCATCAGGCATGGTCCCTAGAGCTCGTCGCCATAGATGCTCGATGTTTACATTGCGCCTTTGCCGCCCCAAATGCCCGGCTCTAGGGTCACCGAAAACGTGGCGAGCCAATGTGTCGATATGGCGGGCTGAAATTTGGTCATCGTAGAGTGCTAAAACGAGGTTGACAAGAATGTCACCAAAGACGACAGTGTGAGCGTTGATAGGATCGATGCAGATTGTGGGGTTCTTCCCATCTTCTCCTTCACGCGAAACGATGTAATGAGGTGAATGAGGTCGTGGCCGAATCCGATAGGCGTTACCTGAACTTCCAATCACACGGATGTAATTGTCCACAAAGTCGGCTCGGTCACCTAGATCATTCACAACTTCCTGAAGAAATTGGAATGATTTCGCCCAAGCGTCTTCATCCCGGCCACGAAATTCATCATCACCAATTAGCCACAAGAAAAGCCCAGTCACAAACCGTCGTTTCTTTGTAAGACCCAAATCGCCACGTAGGAGAAGTGCTAGGTGTGCACGTAAAAACGGGTTTGACGGAAGATGAATAATACCTGAACGTTCTAGTTTCGTCAACTCCTCTTCGATAATTTCGCTGGGTACATTGGCAAGGACATCACCGTTTGATATTTCTCGCAATCCCAATGCTGAGAGGGCTAATTCCCATGCGTTATCGTTCAGAGGACCTAGGTATGCGAACCCCATCTCGAAAATCATACGTCGTTCAGCCCATCTTCCTCGACCATGAGTTCCTCTCAACTGTAGAAACTTCTCGCGCATTTCAGTAACCTCATCTCCACTCATGTCTGGATCTGGACGAATCCACGCAGGGACTCTTTTCGTGCGTCGAAGTGACATTCGAACCCAATAATTGCAGCAACTACAGAGTTCCAAACCCCCCCATCGTCGAACTTGCTTGAGGTTCACTGAAGTGTAATCACAACTGCTGCAAACACCATTTTGTACAGCCATATTCATCACCGATATTTTGTCATTTATAAGTGGGAATTAGGGCGCATAAAACATAGCACTGAGTCACTTCACTCACAACCCTCCTTGAGCCATTTGGGGTGCTAATAAACCAATGCATATTCACATTGAATATACTGCGCATTAGTGGCTGAAATCCCAGCACCCCGTCAGAAGCTGATCATCATTAAGGACATACTCAACGATAGTATATCCCTCATGCTTTTGATGATTGCAAAGGAAGTTTGTTTACAGGTGCCGTTGGTCGCCATCCTATGGGGTTCCAATTGGAAGTCGCCTTACCTGGCTCATATCTTTCAGAGCGTTACTTCGAATGTCGTTATGCTTGCTTACGTGAACCACTTGGATTCGCATTAGGGGCAGAGCGTCTGGATGATGATGCAGATGCCATCCACGCCTGGTGGGAAACCGATGAAGGCGAGGTGGTTGCAGTCGGACGCATCCACCGAATTCCAG
>JAQXFF010000004.1 GCA_029250425.1 Candidatus Thalassarchaeaceae archaeon
TACCATCTGTGTAGGGTCTGTATCCTTCCTTGCTTACACGGGTGACAATCATGTCTTCCTCTGGAATGTGCCCCGCATCGGTTAGAATCTGCTCAATGCTGCTTTTTGCACCCCAGAATGCGACTTCTGTAAGGTTACGCACACGTACACTCTTGTGCATTCCTGAGCGACTGGCCAGTAGTCCTGCCCACTTTGACAATTGACGATCTTCGTGACTGACAAAGGCCGTGAGTTCAGCCTGGATTAGGCTGTCAGTCAATGCAAGGTAATCGCGAACTGAGAGGTCCTCATCAATCAACATACGATTCATTCGAACACTTACAGTCATCTTGCCAGCAATCACCAACTCGCGCGCACGCACGAGGGCACGAATGACATAGGCTGTCGTGAGCGCGTTCAATTTGTGGAAGTAGACATTGTGATACATGTGGTAACGCATCATGAGATAAGATTCCACTTCAGCCACTCCGCCACCTGTCACCATGAGGTGATTATCATCACCAATGCGTAGAGAACGGAATATGCGGAATACATCGAAAGTGCCAATCTTTGCACCTGTGTTGATTTGGTCGCGCATGAGATAATCAAGGCGATCTACATCCAACTGACTGCTGACAATATCGTGGAGAACTGGGAAATCACAAGTTCCATCTAAGATTGAAAACAAACGTGTAATTCCATCTTCCCCAACCAATTCTAAGAGAACTTGCCGCAGGTCATTGTCTGGGTCCTCTAGAATCAATCGGCCCCATTTCTCGTGATGATTGTAATTGGCAAAGACTCGATCATTTTCAAGAGCGTGACTGAAGGGAGGATGCCCAATATCGTGCAGAAGTGCTGCATAGCGAACCAGACGCGCATCTTCGGGAGTGATTCGACCGGGATCGACCTTTTCCAAATGTTCCAATAACACGCCGGCCAAATGTTGTGCACCCAAACTGTGAACGAATCGAGTATGTGTCGCGGTTGGGAAGACATAGTGGCATGTTGCCAATTGCTTGATGTCACGCAATCGTTGGAATGTCTTGGTGTCAACCAAACGACTGATGTCATCATCCAACACAATGTCGCGGTGCACATTGTCGCGAACTACCCGATCATGTCCTACCATTTTTTCACCTCAAAGTGTCTCAGGGCCACCAGTTGGCATCACTGTCAATTCGCCAATGTTTCCACGGAGTGTTGGCCCCTCAATTGTTGTCGCGAAGACCCCTATGTCCTGTAAATTGTGCGATAGTCCAAACCATGGGCGCCCGTATTGATCTACGGACATGTCGAGGAAATCACCCAATCCGCCACACCGATTGTACCCGCATCCAGCCTCAGTATCGATTGGATCCCCTGGCTGATTGACTTGAACGGTTGTCATCAATGGATTGTCGATGAAGGCATCGGTCGTGATGGTCATGTATGAATTCCATGTGTCATTACCTGTATCGCCCACATATCCAAAGGCGACTCGGCCTGAATCCCCTGCTGTCACAACAGGGAAACCTGTGCCTTGCAAACCAATGGGTGGTGCAATCATCATTGCATCACTCCATGAGTCGCCTTCATCCAATGAATAGGCATAGTAAGGCATGTCATCCGCACCCATCCACATGGCGTGTACATTGTTCTCCATGTCAATGGCGACTTGGGCCTCTTCAGCATTCCATGTGTCTGCAGTTCCAGATTCAGATGTAGGCAAAACATGCTCTGTCCAAGTCAGACCACCGTTCGTGCTCCGGTAAATGGAGTAACCTTCCCCATTACAACCGATCTGGCCTCGATAGAAATTGCCATTTTCAGCCCCTTCCAAATGAGCGCTCAACCCGCCACTTTGGCAGCTCAATGGGGCGCCTGGAACTTCAGGGCTCCAATTATTGCCACCATCAACACTGAATGAACAAAGAGGAGCAGGGGCATTTCCATTCACACAGTAAATCCACGTGGTCGGGTGCAATGCAGCCCCAGGTGCCGAGGATATGGTTTGGTGATCCTGAACGGAGTAAGGCGAAGTGGTAAGGGTGACTGGTTTCCATGAATTGCCTTCATCATCTGACCATTCAACTGTCATTGCCGCCAAAGCATGCATATCGAATTTCATGATGCGATCGGTCCACTTGTCGACATAGATGTACGGATCATTGCTGCTGACCACGGGTATAGGTGGATCATACACATCTGCACAAGAATAATCGCTGAGGTTGGTCATCTCAATCAACCCTGTACACTGGACCACAGCAGTAGCGCCACTCACTCCATTCCCCCAACTGGACATGTACAAATTGTCTGCAGAAGTGATGCCAATGGTCGGCTCGAAGGTACTCATTCCAATGCCGAAGTAGGAACCGGTTGTCCAATATGGCGCATTGTCACCTGTCAGGTTGGCAGTGATGTTGGCTGCAAGAACGGCTGACTCATCCATTGCATTGATTCCACCCGAATAATGATACCAAGTTGTGGCAGGGATTTCACGGCCAAAATCGAATGCAGTAGGCTCAGAAGGAGCTGGTTTTTCTTCTTCCCCAAAGCACCCTGAAAGGACAGAACACAGCATTAGAAGTGTCAGAAACAGTGTAAACTGGAC
>JAQXFF010000094.1 GCA_029250425.1 Candidatus Thalassarchaeaceae archaeon
CTTCTGAAACGATTGTCACCTCTTTTGAGTTCGGGTGAGCGTACCCTCTTGGAAAATTCAGAGTTTACAATTGGTTGTTTTACACAGCAACCTTTGCCTTTGCCTCAATCCCCAACAACAGGCGATGAGTGGATCTCACTCCTTGTAGAACACATTGATTCAGCTGCAATTCTCAGTGATGCGAGTTCAATTCATTTGTTGCTTGAAGAACATGAAAAGTTTCGTCATTCACAAACAATATTGGGCCACAACATAACTACAATTGGGCCACAGTGGGTCGAGGGATTCCTTGGATTAATGGGCGATTTACAATCTCCCAAAGTATTGCAAGCCTGTGATCAAATTCGAATATTGACCCCGAATGAAGCATTGGGTGTTTCAGCGGATATTATTGTCCTAACACACCTCACTGCGACCAATTGGTCTCTTCGTACTGAGAAGTTACCATGGCTGACAGAAGTCGATTGCAGGGAGTTAGACTTGTGTCGTGCAGATTCGCCCTTGCGTTCTGCAAGGCATACACTCCACCATCTAGTACACGCTTCTTCAGTGGTGGTACTGGTGGATGCAACCGGTCTTGATGATGACTGTCAACCGGCGACACCTTTGGCAGAATGGCTTGCAAATCACTCAGGTGCAGATACTTCTGAAGCGGTTTCCAAACCAACTTTCCTAGAGAATTGGCCCACAGCGTCGGGTGAACGAACTCGAGGTCACCATCTTTTGTGGAAGCCAGCCACCATTGAGATGGTTCAGGAATCAGGAACCATGAGGGCTGATGTGCATTTGTCTGGACGAAGCATTCGAGATTCGCGTCAGCGTGCTGGTTTGGCCTTGCGTGCACTCCGGCAACCTCTGTCCCCTCCCCTTAACCCAGATTCAGTTTCAATTCCACTCGATTCAGGATTGATGCAGGACCGATTGCGAAGACAACCCACAATCGTCCAATCTGAAGAGCAATATTTGGGTATGGAATTACATGCTCGTTTTTGTGGCATGGGAGATTTAAAAATTGTACCCGGTACAAAAGGTGCCCCTGGAGAGCCTGCTCCACGGAAGGCAGATCAATGGCCCGTCTTGGGTGGTAAATCAGGGCAAAGTCAACTGCTTGCAATCGATCCAAGACCACTGAAACCAAGTGCGACATCGTTGCCAATTTTCGATGAACGAAACGGCATGACGAGCGGTGCTGAATTCGTTCGGAAAAGATGGTCTGCAAGTCGATTACAGCGATGGCAAAATTGCCCACGCCAGGGTTGGCTTGAACGCCGGTTGAATGCTGCTAAAATGGAACAACAAGAGGAAGATCTCGATGCGCGAATTCGAGGAGACTTAGTCCACCAATCGTTAGGTGCACTGTTTGAACAAGTGTTTTCACTATCTGAAGGCGATGAGCGTTCGTCCACGGGTTCAACTTCACTCGCACTTTCTGGTCAATCTGTGGATAATATGTTTACTCATATTCTTGATTACATTGGAGGACATGCTCCGTGGTTAGAAAGAGAAGATGCAACTGCTGCACAGCGCCGCCATGATCTTGTGGGAATGTCTCGCAAAGCGTGGTTGGATTGGTTGGCATCACCACAGCCAACTAAACCCTCAGGTCGACTTGGAAATATGCTTACTGCTGAGATGAAATTGTACAATTCAATCCCTATTTCGATTGAATGGTCTCTGAATGGAATGACGTTGCCGCACCCCGATGGACGCGCAATCAAGTTAACCGGTTTCATTGATCGAGTTGATGTATTCAATGACGTCACACTTGAGGGCGGAGACGAGTCAATCGCACCACTCGATTGGACTCCATCATCTGGTTGGAAACCCAAGCGTTTGATACTCATTCGAGACATCAAATCAGTCGATGGTCCATCGAAGACGAAGATGGGACAACGACATCGAAAAGCATTGTTCGATGAGCTACAACTTGGGTTATATGCCCGGTGTTGGGAAATTGCCCATCCTGGCGATTTGGTCATCGGTGTTGGGATTTCTGAAGTGGGTGCCTCAACCAGCCATAGTGTCGAAGTTAGCCCAGCCTATGCAGAATTATTGGAAGACAATGGTGTCGGTTCAATTACAACTCTCACGCATGATACTCACAGATTCCCAGATGAAGATTCTGAAGCAGATAGTGATCCATTCCGTGCTTGGATGATGGAGAGACTAACCACAGCATTTGATGTCGCAGAGGCCGCAGATTCAGGACGAGTTCATGCAACACCAGAAGAGGGTGTTTGTACATGGTGCAGTGTCAAAGAAGCCTGTGGCCTTGCCTCTATTGTAGGAGGTGATTCTTCTTGGAATTGAATGTTGGACAACGTCTCGCACTTGCCATTGACATGCATCTGATTTTGGATGCGGGAGCGGGTACTGGAAAGACGCAGAGTATTGTTGGTCGTGCAATTGAGCACTACCTCTCAGTTGATCAACGGGCAACACGATTGTTACCACCCGGGCCACGCCCTCTTCCACTTGCTGCAGGTTCTCTACGGATTGGGTTGGCAGAACGTGAAGATTTGACACAATGGCAAGGTTTGCTACCCAGTGAAGTGGTCGTTCTCACGTTTACAACAAGAGCCGCAGAAGAAATGCGACACCGTCTTTGGAAGGAATTGAATCGATTGCGCCCTGGCCCTACTCTGGATGATGGCGGCCACCGACGAGATTCTAGGGTCACTCATGAAGGTCTAATCGATCAACTCACTGCAATGCTTGAGGACGCCCCCATTGGAACCATTGATTCATTCCTTTCACGTCTTATTGCCCCATGGCGAGCCGATCTTGCCCAGCGACCCACTGACGAAGTTGTTGGAAACGCCGAACGACATGTGTTGCTTGAACAGGCTCTTGAGGGGCTATGGAGATTACGAACAGCAGGCGATGCTGTTGCAGCAGGTGTCTCGGGTGAACGTGCTCCATTCTTGATTGAATCACGGGATCGTTTAGCTCGTCGATTCGGAAATAGGAAAGCGGTTCGAACCGTGCTTTCATCGCTACTATCGAATCGAATTTTTGTCGATACCGTCGCTCGTAAATTGGAATCAGACGGTAATGTGGGTCCAGATGATGTACATCGTTTGATTGAAGAAATTCTCTCCCCCGCGGATTCATATTTTGATACTTTCATCGATGAAATTCATCAAGTATGTTTAGAGTGGGTAAACCACGTTCGAACATATGGGAAAAAACTCGGAACCAAAGAGGCACTGGAAGGTATTAACAGATTCCGAACCTTGGCCGAAATGGTAGATATCGGTCCACCCGCGACTCGCTGGGAACGATGGTTGTGGTTGCATGGGCTTTGTATGGTGACCTGCACAACTTCATCGCACCAAAGTACGAAAGTTAGTGCCTTTAGTGGTGGCAATCTCACCAATTCGGCAGATTGGCCTCGCGGTATCGCAACATGGGGTGCAGTTTCTGAGGATCACGCAAAGCAACTCGCCAAAGATTTAGGGGTCGCAATTGCAGAATGCTGGAATGGTTCTGAAGGTCGCTCATTTAGACCGTTAGCCCGGGCAATATACCTCTTGGATGACACCTCCTTTGAAGTACCACATATGCCCGTAGTTGACAGTCTGAATCCACAAAAAGTTGCCTCACCATTACCTCATTCTTCACCTGGTGCCAATCTCGCCTTTGGAATCGAAGAAGAGGCATCACATCTCCAAGATATGCTGCTTTGTCATCGCTCACTTCTCGACATATTGCATGAACTCAAAGTGCGTGAAGGTGTTCATGAGTTTGATGACGTAGCCTCTTTGGCGGCTGATCTTCTTCTTGCTAGATGCCCGCGAATCATGCGAGCGGATTACCCAATCGAAGTCGTTCATGCTCTGGATGCATTGCCAGATGAAACATGGAGTGACGAACATATTCAGGTAGCCTTGTCACTCATGGAAGGCATTGCTAAAGATCCTGAATCAGCAGGATTAGATTCTACGGAAGCCAAACGGTTGCTCGAAGATTTACAATCTAGACATTCGAGATTGCGCGATATTCGCTCACGATATCGCGCGTTTATCATCGATGAAGCGCAGGACAATTCTGCACAACAATGGCGCCTCCTTGGGCGATTATGGGGTCCCCGAAATTTGCCTGATGGTACACCTCCACCTGATACACCATGGGAACCTACGGTATGTTGTGTAGGTGATCGAAAGCAGAGTATTTACGCATTCAGACAAGCCCAAGTTTCTGGATTCGTAGATTTTGGAAAGGCCTTGCGAAATATGAACGAACATGAATTTCATAGCCTACCAGCCTTGACCCGCTCTCCCGAATTACGTCGTCAGAATGCAGCCCGAGATCCAAGGTATAGTGCGGACGGTGGATTTGCCACAGCATCTGATTTACCGGAATCGAGGAGCCAAGCGGAAGGTGCATGGGTTCGCTTTGATGAGAGCGAACAGGGCAGTAGTAATCCTGTAGATTCACTGGCTCGTTCTCAAGGTCATGTAGAGTTGGTCGTAAATTACCGAACAGCAGCAGGATTACTGAATCAGATGAATGGTTGGTGGGAAGATATTTTCTCACCAAATCACGATCGTTTCCCTGGCGATTGGTATGCTCGTCCTCAGGCCCTCCTGCCCGCTCGAACAAATGTAGACGGTCGTTTTGAGTGGCTTGTACCGGCCAGTACATCAAATTCAGGTCATGCCAATCCAGATTTGGCCCTCTCTTTAGATCCGTTTAGTTCGGGTTCTTCAAGCGAAATGGAAAATGCCCTCATCACCGCTCGCATCCGTTCACTTCTAGATAACACCACAACAAGTGTGGGCGAAACTGAACAACCGAAATGTGGTTCATATTCAC
>JAQXFF010000037.1 GCA_029250425.1 Candidatus Thalassarchaeaceae archaeon
GGCATGAGCGTTCTATAGGTCATGCTGAAGGAGAATCTTTCTTCTTCCATGCTTTAGGATAAATCTCAGGCGGTAAGAATACTGAATTTGGGTGTGCAATTTCGCCTTCCTTCATATCAGGGATCATTTCTGATCGTGTTAACATGGATGCCAAGGCAACAAGTTCACCTTTCATTGTCATCAATCTCACCGTATCACCACGTTCTAAATTTTCAGAAATAGATACGATACCTGGTCGCATTAATGGTGCACCATGTGCTATGGCTCCAGCTGCTCCATCTTTGATGACAATCTCGGGTATTTCGCTCACAAGAGATTCAATTGGTGAAAGTATCCTGCGAATCGCAACCTCCTCTCCTTTTTCCTTCCACAGCCAAAAGGCATCTTTCAATTCTTGAAGTGTTACAGATTGTATTTCCTTGAACCGTCCGGATTGAGTTCGCCGTAATTCCTTCAGTTCGACAGGGTGGCCAATTAACAGCCCCAAATCACGTGCTAGTGTTCGTATGTAGGTTCCAGCCTCACATACAACTTCCACGGCTGCATCTCGCCCGTCGACATCTATGAGACGTGTCTTCATTCGACGACTACGGACTTGAATCTTCACTGCAGATATTTCTGGTGGGACATTGTAAACTTCCCCGGATAATTGAGTAATCGCTCGACCGAGAGCATCAGCATCGAAATCGCGACTTCCCCGCAATATTCCGACATAAGTTTTGTCGTGGCTGAGCACTTTCTTGGTCAACCTCATTGAGCGTCCTGAAAGGAGTGCGAGCACACCGGTCGCAAATGGATCCAATGTGCCACCGTGACCGAGTTTATCGACGCCAAGAATTTCCCTGGCCCAAGCAGAAACTTGGTGGCTATTTGGTCCGGCGGGCTTGTCGATAATAATCATCCCTGCAGCGAGTAATTCCTCTATGGTTCGCTCAAATGGGTTGCTGCCATGTGCGGGGGACGTTTTCACTTCTCCATCTATAACGATCATCAAAATTCCTCCAAATGTTGTAACACATGTTCCAGTACACCCTCTATGGGTAAATCATCAGTTTTGATAACGCATGTGTAAGGTTCGTGTGAGGCAATATCTATGCCGTAGTAGTCTGAATATCGTGACCCATCATAACTCATTCTTTCACGAATCAGTTTCATTTGTTTCTCGACAGAACCTCCTTCCCGGCTCACCACCCGTTCTGCGCGAACTCGTTCACTAACGTCAACCCAAATCCTTGGGCACTGGAGGTCATTTTTGTACGCCCACCAACCGGCCAATCGGCTTTCAACAATTTCAGGGCTGTCATTTCCTAACATTGTTTCAACCAGCAGTTTGTCAAGGGCCTGATCGACCGAATCATCTTCCATACATTGTTGCCCGAATTCTTCCAAGGTGACACCACGTTCATTTGCCATGTCGCGGAATAATTCCCCGCCATTGAGTTTTGTCCAGTTGAGTGTTTTACATAGACCTGAAACAAGAGTACTGGTACCTGACCCAGGGTGTCCACTAATGGTCACTCTAGCGACCAAATTAACGCCTCCATTCATCAAGGCAAACTTGGCATCGATTCCGCCCGGAATCGGTCCGAATCACATCATCACCGCCGCAAGAACGGCAAGAAATGCCGGTTAATATCCGTGTAAAATTCACACCCTTGGCTGGTTTATTTTCAATTTCCTTATCATCTTCTATAACTTCGGAAGCTCCTCGATTTCGACGTTGACTACGTTGAGTCCGTCGATTGTTTTGCTTCTTCGCCTTCTTTTCCTTGAGGATGACTAGTAGAGGTTCTTCCAATTTATCTCCAGCTACAACAAGAGGGTGACTCCTGTACCTGAATAATTTGATGTGGCGATCAACAATTCTACCTAAGGGTGCACTCAGTGTAATGTAAGCAAGGATCCAGGCAGGGAAGAGCAATATCCGTCCATTAAATCCCCATTGAGCATTCCATGGGAGACTTACATGGTCGACTCTAAATTCTTCGACCATCACGTACATCCAACTGAAAATGCCAATGACGAAAATCATTGTGAACATCATTGGTTTCATCATATTCATCTGTAATTTTGTTGATTCCGGCATCAAATGCATTTGCATTTTCTGAATCTTCTCAACACGTACATGGTCACGAGAAAGACGCGCTTCATTCATCAATTTCCGAAGTTGCTTGTTTCGATGATTGAGATGTGCCTGTTGCATTGGGTCCATGAAGAGAGATCGGAATACTGTATTCACAATCATGATTGAAGAACCAACGACTAGTACTGTAGGCACAAAGTAGAGGTCGTGGAATGGCAGACTTGGTTCAAGGACACTTCCTGCTAAACCCGCCATAGACAGCCGAAGACCATCATTCATCAGTATGAATGACATACCGATAAGGAGTATGATAGGCATGAACAATTGCCCGAGGGGCATCTCGGGTTGCTCAGGTATTTCTTCTGCCACACCACTGTGCCGTTGAGGGCGCGCCATCAACCCTTCGGGTTGAAATTGTGGATATATTGCGATAGTAGGGAAGATTCAACACTTCAACCTCTATGCGGACACGTGGACTCGCCAGAACAGGCTTTGCGTGATGCGCACGCGGCGGTGGTTGAAGGGGATCTGCATTTGGCGGAATCAATACTCCGTGCTGCTAGCAAAAGATGGCGCCAGGAACCCGAATTTAAGATGCGACACGGTAAGGTGTTGCGTAGTATAGGGAATGGACGTAAAGCGTTGAAGGTTTACAGAACAGTTCTCAAAGCTCACCCCCAACGAGCAGATGCTGCAATCGCCGCTGCTGAAACCGCTTCATCACTTGGCAAATTTCGTTTGGCAGAATCACTTTGGGGGCGTGCTCTATCAGTTGGTGCCCCCACTGATGTTGCAACCACAGGACTCTGCCGTGCGATTTGGATTCGTGGACGGAAGGAGGAAGCATGGGAACGTGCACGGAGTGCATTTTTGCAGGGTGGAAATTCTAGTAGAATTTTGCATGATTTTTTGTGTGAATGTTCACCTATTATTGGCACACTCGTTCCAGAATTAGATCTGTTGGAAACTGGTGAGTTAAACGATGAAACACCCTTAATTTCCTCGCGCAGAGAGTTGTCCATTCAACCTGCGACCTTCGCAGCAGATTCCGTTGAAGGGATGGCGGGAATTACTGCAGCTGATTTAGCAGCGCCCCCTAGTGATGTAGTTACAGAATTATTAGGTGAAAATCAAATCAAACCACAAATAGATTTGAGCGAAATTAGCAAAGCCCCGAAGGACAAAGAAACTCGATTGGATGTCGAGATTCCTGACGATTTATTCGATTTCGATTGACTAGAACGTGAAAGAACATACGGGGCACTGAGTCATGCCTGCTGCCACCTCGGCATTGCAAATCGTACATGACCGAGCTTCTGACGAATCACTTTCTGTCGATGAACTTGA
>JAQXFF010000048.1 GCA_029250425.1 Candidatus Thalassarchaeaceae archaeon
CGATTGCTGTTGCTTCATCAATCGCACAAACACAAGCGACCAAATCACCGACGTGACGAACTTTTTCCTGAGCCATGGCATGCTCATCTTTGGTTACGGGTAGAACTCCGAACTTGTTCACTGAATCTTGCCCTGTGGCCACAGCAAAGACACCTCCCATCGCTTCAGCAACTGAAGTGTCAATCGATTTGATCTTAGCATAGTGGTGTGGTGAACGCAAGATTTTCCCAATCAGTTCACCGGGCAATCGAATATCGTCACCGTACTGTGCTTGCCCAGTCATTTTCCAATTGGAGTCCACTAAGGGCACAGGTTTTCCAATCGACGTACCCGTCACATGACGGTCGTGAACGTGAGGTCCACGGGGTTGTTTCTTCCATCCACCCACCGATTCTGGCACATAGTCCAAATCTTGGTGCTTGGAGTGTGGATCTGAACCACCGGAACCAGGGACTCCGAAATCTTGTTGTCCAGCTTCACGCTTCCCATCGGTACGTTTCTTTGCAGGTCCACCTTTACCGGGAGCCTGCCGATATCCCTTGCCCATTGAAACACCTCACTTTGAACTGCCGGGTGGCAGTGAAGGCTCATCGGGGCCTAGGGGATGTGGGTCTGATTTTGGCCCAGTTGGATCAGGAGTTTCGACACCATCGCGTTTCATCGATGCAGCCATCTCGACCGCGTCGACAATTTGCTGGTAACCCGTGCATCTACACAGATTGCCTTCGATTGCACATTTGATTTCATCACGTGTCGGTTCGGGGTTTTCATTGAGCAATGCCGTACTCACAATCAAGAATCCCGGTGTGCAGAAGCCACACTGGCTACCGCCCGCATCGGCGAAGCACTTCTGAATGGGGTGTAGGTGGTGCCCATCCGCCAATCCTTCGACAGTGGTGATTTTTGTATTGGTTGCTTCTTTGGCCAAGCAAAGACAGGAAAGTCGTGGCGCACCATCAATCAAAACTGCACAGCAACCACAGGTTCCCATGTCGCAACCTCGTTTGACACCAAGAGTGCCCGCTTGGTCCCGAAGCACATCCAACAAAATGGCATTGCTTTCGACGAGATGCTCGTGCGCCTCACCGTTAACATTCGCTTGCCAAGTCTCCTTCCCAGCACCGGGAAGCATGGGCACGCGGATATGAATCGACATTGCGAACGGTCCGACCCTGTGACGGGCGCCCTTTGAGGATTCGCCCGTAGGGCGATGTTCTCAAATCCCTCAGTTGCCTGTAGGTAAATGTGGTACCAACAATCCAGCAAGAGCACCGATATTCCGAGTCTGAACCCAAACAGTACCTTGTCCAGAGAAATGCATGACCAATCCTTCTCCACCAAAGGCTAGTGATTTGAGTCCACCGACTTTACCAATTTGGTAGTCTACACCATCTGTGAATGCAACGACGTGTCCAGTGTCTACTGTGACAATCTGTCCTGCTTGTATTGGAATCTGTTTTACTGCTCCGTATGAGTTGTAGTAAACTCGACCCGCTCCGGCTTGTGTAAATGCTCTGATGAAAAACAGGCTTTCACCACTAAACACGCCCTTGAATCCTTGGAATTTCGTGTCCGTTTCGACATTTGCAGTGCTGGCTAGGTATGATCCACTCTGGATAAACAGATTCTGACCTGGTTGGCAGTCAAACCACGCGATATCGCCAGGAGATCCTGGGGCAAGACTAACCCAACCACCCGCTGGCCCTGCAGTGAAAGTATTGAGGAAGAACGATTCATTCGTGAAGACCGATTTAGCCATGCTCTTGAAGAAGCCGCCAATGCCCCCGCCACCGGCCATTCCAGTCTTCATTTCAACGCCAGATTGGCAAACCATGGCACCGGCTTCAGCCTTTACACTCTCACCTGGCGCTAATGCCAGTGTCAACATCGTAAAACTCGGATTAAATTCAATATGTTCTTCCATGAGGTTCCGCCTCTGAATGAAGTGTTTGATACTTGTCCACACACCATCTCTCAAAAAAAACCAGAAATGCAATATTTTCCCATAAGATAGGGCGTCTCCATTCCAAATTGCTTATTCATCGACCCCTCGGGTGCGAATGCCATGAACAGCAAGGCAATCGCCCTCGGACTCGTCGGAATTCTACTCATGAGCATCAACGTCGTAGTGATTTCTCCCATGGTGATGGGGATCACCGAAGAGAAACTGGCAGAAGCGACAGTCATGACCAATGAGACATGGGAGGACGATGGTTGGCTCAATGCGACTTCAGAGCGCACATTCTTCGCATGGAATCTCAACAATGTGAATGAATTACAACAAGATGATGATGCAGAAATGCAGTTCGAAAAGATGGGCCCTTTCACCTACAATTTGACGACCATGCGCGAGGTATTGTATCACGATGAAACTGCAGG
>JAQXFF010000092.1 GCA_029250425.1 Candidatus Thalassarchaeaceae archaeon
GGGTTGATTTCCCTGAACCTGAAGGGCCGACAACCGCAACCGCTTCACCGGGTTTCACATTGACATGAAGACCACGAAGTGCGACAACGTTACCGTCTTCTGCTTTGGAATCATAGATGTGGTAAAGCGCATTTGCCTCTAAGATCGAATCTGTATTTTCTGACATCTTCACTCCCCCTTGAGGACGCTAGCCAAGTCTGAGCGCAGCGCCTTACGCGTGGTGACCAGTAGTGCCATTACAACAGAGGCAAATACTGCCAATGAGACGAGGCCCAATTCGAGCCAAGGCCATTGTAACTCTCTGGTAATGATCGATGATTCACCAGCTGAAAGCAATTGGAAAATGAATCCGAAGACGTTGAAAAGGCCATTGAAAGACAATGCCAATCCCATGCCCAACAAGATACCAAGAGCCATCGAGACAATGATAATTGACAAAATCTCGAACAATACCAATCGAATGATTTGGTTTGGACTGGCACCAATCGCCTGCAAAACAGCCAACTCTTTTTGGCGCTGATTTAGAACCAATGAAAGGAAAACGAATGAGGAAGCAATGGCCGCAATACTTGCCACGACAAATTGCAGACTCAGTAGACCCGGTGTCCCGAAGATCAATCCGCCATTTCGTTCAACATCTCCATGAGCGGTTTCCCAATCAATGGCTGATTCAAAGCGAGAATCTGCTTCAAGACTTGAGCGAAGAACCTGAAGTTCATCCCCACTCACCCCATCTACGCTGACAATCCAAGTGTTCGCAACATGATTGTCGACTGCGGCATTGCCGATGAAATCACGATATACGGATTCACCAATGATGATGCTTGATTCCATATCTGCAGTTGGAATTCCTGGAATGAATTCATGGGTGCCGATGTATCGGGCTGTGGCATTGTTCGGAATCTCAACAATTGAACTGGTGGAGAAATCGAATGAAAGTTGCATCCATGTGAAATTGACATTTTCCGAATTTGGGTTTTCTGTTCCGAGCAACTCATTGCCAGAATCCGATGAACCACCACGACCCGAGCCCCACAAATCCAATTCATATGCCGCATCTTCACCTGCGGAGAAACCTCCATTCTGGTAAGCAGTCATTGCGGCTGAGATATCATTGCCTGGGATGGCTTGTGGAAGCCATTTGAGGACATCTGCAGATTCATCCATGAGAACATAAGCGGTGATTCTTTCACCACCCTCTGGAATCAGCGTAATCGTAGGAATATGCACTGCTGAAACTGTGATTTCCTTGTCACTGATTTCTGTGATCAAAGCCTCCACTTCTGAAGTCGTCAAGTTATCGCTCGACATGACTTGTAAGTCACTTCCAACGTTCACGTCTGCTGTTCTCTCATCGACCAGTGTGCCTGTGTAACCCTGAACGGCCGCCAAAGTGACGATTGATAGTGTGAGTAACATAATCACGGCAAGTCGGTTGACTGATTCTGTAGATCCGCTTCCTTTCAGTCCCCTCTTTACATCCGACAACAATGGTGAACGGCTGAAGAAAAATTGCATGATACGCGGGCCTGCGGCGCCTATTTTACCCAAAATCAGTGCGCCTCCAATCCACAGCATGAAAGGTCCAAACACGTTGATGATCCCCCCTAGGAACCAATTGAGGCCTAAGCCCTCATCATTTCCGTTCATGGTCAACAAAGTGTCAATCGCACCCAAGGAACCAAACAAAAACAGTGTCCAATGTAGCCAAACTTTGGGTTTGGCAACCTTCTGAACTTTACTAACGCCTTCGTCGATTTCAAGTTCCATGAATTCACGTGTTCGTGATCGACCAAAGATTAGCGCGAGACCTAATGTTGCAATTGCTGTAAATAGAGTAGCTCCAAATCCAATGACTGGATTCACTTTGAATCCTAGAGGCTCAAATTGCATGAAGCCAACACTGGCCAAGACAAGGGGTACTGCAGCCATGGCCAACAGATAGCCAAAGAACCAACCGACTGTTGCAATTACAGCCAATTCGAGCAAAACCATTCCGCGGAGTCCTTCAGATGTACCTCCTATGACTCGATGGATGGAGATTTCCCGACGCCGTTGTTCCAATGAAAGAATCAGACCATAAATCAAAACAGACAATGACAATACAACGATTGGAATCATGATGACATAATCAAAGGCCTGAATCAATCCAAGGAAAATATTGAGGAATAAAATAGTACCACTGACAATATCAACATAGAATAATTCAACTTCTCCATCTGCGTAAGTTTGCTCTTGAACATCGCGTCCCAATGCGTCCAACCAATCTGCTGCATCCGCAGTAGATGATGTGGGCAAAAGAGAACGGTCGAGTGTCAAACCAAGGTAAATGTGATCATAATCAATCAATGTGGTCCGTTGACTCTCATTGAGAACAGTCCACGTACTGTAAATTGGATTGGCAGCCAATGTGGGATTACTTTGCGGCCATGGTTCGTAAATTCCCAAGATGGTCATATTTTCCAATGTCATGACCTTTTGGCAATGAGAAAGAATCACTTGG
>JAQXFF010000110.1 GCA_029250425.1 Candidatus Thalassarchaeaceae archaeon
GTCGAGAGGTTCAGTAGGCTCGCCTTGCTTTGTTGTTGCCCGCAGTGCGATGAACAATAGGGTAGCGTCATCCCATTCAATGGAGGAACGTCCATTCGATAGAATAACGCCTTGCATTTCCAAACTTTTCGCAGCTTCAGGGTGGGATGCTGCGAGGTTGCAAAGAGTATCTTCACCCCCTAGGTGCATTGAATCTAACATGTCTGCCAATTCAGACACTCGTAACTCCTGCATGGGGTCAAATGTGTGAAACGGAGTAATCCCCTTGGTATTTAGTGATTCCAATTATTCCCCTCCAAGTTTGTCACGTCGTTCACGAAGTCGCTGTAATCTTGCTTCGAATTCGTCCATTACAGATGTTTCTTGTTGAGGTTCGACTTCAACATCATCGTCCTCGATTTCAATCTCTGTTATCGATTGAGTGCCTTCATCTCCCACTTCAATATGTATGTCTTCATCATCTTCGATTACAGGGCGGGCATTCTTGGGTGACGTAGGAGTTCTCTTTCTGACTCGCATCCGTTTCTCCACCTTCCGGGGTCCAGAATCGGGTCGGATCATGCCGAGTAGGCCCATGATGCCAAACACAATCACAAGGCTGCCTAGGAGCATAGCATAGTCCAAACCTTCACCAGGTTTACTGACTCCTGCTGGTAAGACAATCAAACTCGTATCATCCTCATCATTGCTATCGATACCCCAAGGCTCCTCGCATTGTAACTCAATATCGACTGTTGTACCCACTGGCAGATTGGGCCTTTCAATGGATATTTGGGGGGCCAATTCACCCCCGACATCTACCCGGTGTCTAGCATTCCAAGAATCTGCATTGAGGTGAATGAAGCAAATCGCTTCTGAAAATTTCGATTGGTTCTGTCTACTGATTGAAATTATTATTTCTTGCTGGCCCGAATTTTCCCTCATTTCCACTGCGGTGATGCCCAAATTCCAATCTGTGTCACGGACGAGTACGATTCGTGAGTCCTCTGCAATCAATGCACCATTTCCATCTAACAAAGTTGCCTTAAGCGTATGTTCTCCAGGCGTAGGGTCCCATGTAAGTGCGGATAAGTTGATCTTGCCTAGTGTCGTATTCTCTAGCAAATGGCCGGATGAATAATCGATGACCGTTCCTGTTTCATCTCGTAAAATAGCAGTCCAATCGATTTCAGTTGTGTCGTTATGGATGGTGCATGTGGCTTGAGGAATCGAACCGAGTGAGCCTATTGTACAACTACCCATGCGAGACGGTGGGCTTCGGACACGTGCCCAATAATCAAGTGCAATCCCATCGACGTCCAGTTGTCCAGTAGAATCGATGATTGGTACGGTCCAAAGCCAACTCCCATCATCCGATTCTGTGAGTAGTTCCCCTCCTTGCTTTACAGAATTAACCTCGAATCCAGGGTTGAAATGTAGTCCCAATATGTCACCAGATGTTCCGAATAATACTGGGCTGGTGGCCCAGGATCTTTCACTTTGAGTCAGGGTTAATGAGGCCTCATGTTGAGTGCCACTTTCGTCTATTGTTCTCAGTGTAACACTTGACCCAAATCCACTTTGGTTCGAGCTTTGAGGTATTGCTGAAAGGGGTATCCCGGAACTTTCTCCTACACCCAGGCTCACTTGACTGGGTCCAGAAATGGACCATCCTTCAGGCAACCCAAGGATTTCGATATCGATGGTTGTCGGTGCGTTACCTAAATTTGAGAGCATGGCCAATGGTAAACCTCCAACAGAGGATATGGCCCATAATTCATCATGTTCGAGTGCATAATTGTGCCATGCTGCAACACGTAATGGGAGAGTGGTTTGACCCATCCCTGTCCCATCTCCATTTCTCGCTCGAAGGGCTAATTCGACAGTGTGGCCCGAAATAGCACCATCTGGAGGAATGATTTCGCAGGTGAAGTTCGCATTTTCCCCCGGTGCGAGCGATGAGATATTTTCGCCAACATTGATGGTCCAACCCCCCGCATCAACCCACCCATTGATGAATGGCTCAGCAGGAGAGTTCCCTCGTTGTTCAACGATTAGAGAAATATTGGCTCCATTCCGATCTATGTCTAAGTCCGCACCACCGGCTAGAATCCACCACCCTGGGACGTGATTGGTATGGATGTGGACAACAAAGGGTGCGATTGTGGTATCATCACTTAATCCGTTGAAACTAATTGTCGCAACGGTATCTTTCCATGCAGTAGCAGAAGTATTGACACCAATTGAGAGATTTTGTGTTTGATTAACCAATACATCGTTACTTGAACTCCCCCATGCAGTCCAGCCTATGCCGCCATCATTCCCTGCGGTTTGTAGGGTGATGACGGGGGTAATGTCGATTTGATCTGCTAGGTTTCCGATATTTTTAGTGGCGAAAATAAATGAGAGTTGGGTATCTGGATCTGCATTCACAGTGTCACCATTGTCTATTTCCATGCCATTGTATGTCAATTCC
>JAQXFF010000120.1 GCA_029250425.1 Candidatus Thalassarchaeaceae archaeon
CCAAGTCCATGTGATGTTATCTGATGCATAGAGGGCTACGCCTTGATCAAGCATGATTCCCGAAGAACCCCATTGTGGTTGGGGGTTGCTATTCTGTTGATGGCTTCCATCATACCAGCCAAATGCCCCAGCAGAATCAAAATTCCAAGTCCAATCAATGATTTCATCTGCACCAACATCTAGTGTTCCGTTATTCATAGGTGCACCAAGATGGCCTGTAAAAGTGGCTTCATGCACCCAACCACCGGGTTGGAGATCAATAGTAGGTCGGAAATTTACGACGGCATAAGGCAACAAAATACTTTGATTATTCAATATTCCACTGGCAAGTAAAGAACCCTGGCCGTCCCATAATTGGTAAAATGCACCAGCGGCTTCAGCGATAATGTCGACTTTCTCTATTGGTGCATCACCATAGGATGCAGTGCCTGATATTCGAACTGTATTGAGAGTTGGATTGGAAATATTTCCTTCAACGCTTTCATGTGTCAAGACAGGGGGGATATCCCATCCATTTGTCCCATCTGCTGTATTCAGAATACGAACTGCACCTGAATGCAACCCCACTATTCGCGGGGTTAACTGAGGATTTTCTGTTCCAAATTCCACACGTATACGATACGAATCAACACTAGGTAGTACTGGGAATGACTGATTGGCCGAAGTGAACGAATCCTCTAATGGCACCCCATTTACATCAACTAAAGTGGACGAAACCCACGCTCCATCTGGAACAATAGCATCAACATCTATTGTGGGGGCAAACCCATGGGTGTTTTCGGAAATCAAATCACTGGTCCAAGAACCATTGGATTCAAACCAATCTACAATCACACCCACATCGTCAATATACCACCCATCCATCTCAATGAAAGAATCTGCAAAGAATGAGAAGCGGAGCATTACGTCTTGTCCTCCAAAACTGGAAAGATCGCCTTCAACATGGGTGAATGATTTGTTGGTAGTACAACTACCACCTTTCTGATTAGAACCATCCCATACCCATTTTTGATAGAATGGAGATTGTGCATTGTTCCAATGCTGCACATCATAGAATAGAGGGATATCTTGCCCGTAGATTTGCCATGAGATGCCATTATCCACACTTGTATACAATGCTCCACCATCCCATCCGGGTTCAGCACAAATGAAGTGATCAAACGAAACCCGTGCACTGGCTCCTAATGGAATGTGATATGATGGGCTGATGAGGTGTGACCAAGAACTAGCAGCATGTCGGTTGTCTAGGCCCATCGCGACTCCAGTTTGCCCACTCGGCCAAGATGAAGGGCCCCAACCACTCGTATTGGATACGGCACCAAACGTCCACGCCTGTCCGTAGGGGGTATGCACATGCCAACCATCTGCAATGGAAGGTGCATCTTCAAACGACCATGTGGTTTCCCAGGGCCCATTATTGCCCCAATTACTCAGATATTGCCATTGATCATAGGTTCCACCTGGTAATCGATCATGCCAATATCCACCATTTGTTGTGAAGTTCTCGGTCCACATCACATCTGTCGTGCTGTTGTATGTACGAGTGATACTCATATCGTCGATGAAGACGCCCTCTGGTGGATCAAGAGTTCCACCATAGCCAGAGGAGGGCATTTGATCGGTTTCAACAATAATGCGAAGCATGAAACTTCCATTGCTTGGAACTGTAAATGAAGAAGGGAACGGATGTGAAACTTCAACCCAGCCTCCAGAATCCTCCATGATTGTTTGACCTGTAATGGTCAAGCCATTTGGACCAGGGATTCCTCCAACAGGGGACATTCGATGCCAAGATACGTTATCGCTAGACACCCGGAACTCAAATTTGTCCCATGAACCGCCTTCCAAATCAAAATCTGTCCAATATCGAATCATCCATGCTCCAGATGTTCCTGAACTCGTGTTCAATTGGACAGGGATGGTCAAATGCGCATTTGCATCTGCTGCATATTCTCCAATGAGTGAGCCATGGAACCATGACCCTGGAGTTTCACCATCATTGGAAATGGTAACTTCATCAACATACCAACCAGGACGATCAACTGTGCCTGTTGGATCTGTCCAGATGACAAAACGGTGTTGCATATTAGTTGCACTTGCATTGTGAAGATGCGTGATATCAAAAGTGGAATTAATCCAACCACTTGCATTAGGTCCCCCAAATACACCGAATCCTGTACCTGATGCACCATTTGGTACTGGTGCTG
>JAQXFF010000123.1 GCA_029250425.1 Candidatus Thalassarchaeaceae archaeon
CTTTGCCGCCTGAAATAATTGCTCCAGCATGGCCCATTCTCTTACCCGGAGGCGCTGTGGCCCCAGCAACGAAACCAACTATTGGTTTTGAGCAGTTTTCTTTAGCCCATGCTGCAGCTTCTTGTTCAGCATTTCCGCCAATCTCTCCAATCATAACTATCGCTTCTGTTTGAGGGTCGGATTCGAATGCTTCGAGGCATTCAATGAAGCCTGTTCCATTAACTGGATCTCCGCCTATTCCAATGCATGTGGATTGCCCTTCATCAATACTCATTGTTTGAGCAACTGCCTCGTATGTTAGTGTGCCAGATTTAGACACAATCCCGATCCGCCCTTTGGCGTGAATGTGACCAGGCATGATTCCGATCTTCGACCCTCCTGAATCACCAGGGGTGATAATTCCGGGGCAATTAGGCCCAATAAGGCGAACACCATCGATATTGTTGACATGCTCTACTGCTTTGACCATGTCAAGGGTCGGAATCCCTTCAGTGATACAAACAATGATCCCTTCTCCACGCACTTGTGAGAATGCGTCTGCGGCTTCGATGATTGCAGCGCCTGCGAACCTCGGTGGCACGTAGATGACACTGGCATCAGCATCCGTCGCTTCAATGGCCTCAACCATGGTGTCCCAAACAGGTGCTTGTATGGAACCAAGGTCGACGGTTTGGCCACCCTTTCGTGGTGTGACTCCTCCAACGATATTTGTACCGTATTCTACCATTTTGGTGGCGTGGAATGTGCCTTGGTTACCTGTAATCCCTTGAACGAGAACTTTTGCATCTTCACCAATCCAGATACTCATTGTGAACCACCTCCTACAAGTTCGACAATCATTTGAGCCCCTTCTGCTAAGGTTTCAGCGGTGTGGATATTGAGTCCACTCTCCGCAAGAATCCGCCTTCCTTCTTCGAAATTGGTTCCGACCAAGCGCACAACCAATGGGTCTTCTAGCGCGAGGGCTTGAGTGGCTGCAATGACGCCTCGGGCGATGATGTCACAGCGCATGATGCCCCCGAAGATGTTCACGAGAATGCCTTTGACATTCGGGTCTTCCATGATAATCCCAAAAGCGGTTGTCACCTGTTCTTCATTGGCGCCACCTCCAACATCGAGGAAGTTTGCCGGCTCGCCGCCATACAGTTTGATGACATCCATGGTCGCCATCGCTAGTCCGGCACCATTGACCAGACAACCAATGTTTCCATCCAACTTGACGTAGGATAAACCAGCGGCTTTGGCGCGAACTTCAGTGGGTTCTTCCTCAGAAAGGTCGCGTAATTCAACAATCTCAGGGTGACGGAATAGAGCATTGTCGTCGAATCCAACCTTGGCATCCAATAGGACGATTTCGTTGTCTTCAGTTCGCACCATCGGGTTGATTTCAACCATCGCGCAGTCCTTGGATACAAACAAATCAAACAATCCACTGATGTTCTCAACAAATGAATCGATGGCGGTTCCAGAGAGTCCGAGTGAGTCGGCTAGTCCTTCGGCTTGCTCAGGTAACAAACCCACACTTGGGTCGACATGAACCTTGAAAATTGCCTCAGGAGTTTCCTCGGCTACCTCTTCGATATCGACTCCACCTTCGCATGAAGCCATGATGAGTGGCATCTTCTCTTCTCGAT
>JAQXFF010000145.1 GCA_029250425.1 Candidatus Thalassarchaeaceae archaeon
ATGTTGGAATAACGTCACCTGGTCTGTAAGCAGTTGAACTAGGGCTGTTTTCTGCCATGCAAGAAATCGCCATCATGTGACCCTCATGGCCAACACCATGCAGTGCGACCATCAAACCAAACACGGTTGCGGAACCGTGCATGTCAAACTTCATTTCATCCATTCCAGCACCCGGTTTCAATGAAATTCCACCGGTATCAAAAGTGATTCCTTTACCCACAACAATTGGGCAAGGGCCATCCTTTGCCTTGGCATTTAATTCCCAGATCACCATGCAAGGAGGGTGCTCACTACCCTTTCCAACATTGATGAGACCACCCATTTTGTTCTCTAGAAGTTCGTCCCACTCTAATACGGTCACTGACAAGTTACCCTTCCCTTTGGCAAATGCTCTAGCACGTGAAGCGTACTCCATTGGAGTCAGTTTGTTAGCTGGCTCGTTACCAAGGTCTCTTGCAATGTGCACGCCTGTTGCCATTGCTGATACGCGTGCACATCCTGCAGTAAGATTGTCGAGGTGACGGTTTGATGATTGGAAAGTCACTGTGTAAGGGGTGTCATCATCATCGTCATCATCATCCTTTGAAAGATACTTGTCAAACTTGTAGTCTCTCAGCATCATACCTTCAGCAAATGCTGTCATCATTGAGATTTTCCAGCCACTTGTGAACCGAACAGTGATGGCTTTTCCATGTGATTTATTGAGAGCTGCCAAGGTGTTAGCACCCGCATCTCTTACTGAATTAGATTTCATATCGCTGGATGTCCCCATACCTACTAGAACAACTTTACAATCATCGTTCCATAGTGAAATCATCTTACCCGATTTGCCATCAAAGTCATCACTTGCGATAGCAGATCTAACCTGTGATTGACCTGCTCTACTTAATCCGGTTAGAGAGCGGTTTGGTGGTTTATCTACTCCCTCAAAAAGAGGAAGAATTAGTGTCTGTTCAACTGTATCCATTGGGCCAACTTGGTGTTCCATAAGCACCCCGATTGGGCGACACTATTCAAAGGTGAGTGTTTCTAAAAATATACTAAAGTGGTAATTTTTCGGCCCGGTCAGCATTTTTTTCGTGGAAAAACATGGTTTCACGCCGTTCCGAAGCGAAAGCAGCACCGAATGCTGCGAGAAGTGAAATGAAGATTCCTGGCGACGAAAGGAATCCTTTAACATCCTCTTCTACTTCTTGAATTACCTCTTCTGGGATTGATTCGTTGACCCATAGGCTTGCATCAATGACGCGCTTCTGATAGTACAATTCGAAGTGACCAGAATCTGTTAGGCTCAGATTCGTCGTATCAAGGTGAACGTGTGAACTGTTGGTTGCATTGACGCTAAACAACTCCGAAGTCCACAACACTTCGCCGTCATCTACGTATTGAACGCTGGCATTTGAGGTGCTTGCTCTCCCTAGATTGTCAACGTTCAGTTCAATAGAATCTTCACTATACTCAAGCGATGTGACAGACAGTCGGGCCCTCCAATACCAGATGTTGGTAATCAGATATCGCATCACATCTAACTCTTCACCGAGGCGGTCTGACAATGGTTCAATAGTTCCGAGTGCCCATTGTTCATCATCAGTTTCAAACGTGAATGTCGGGAATCCCATCACCCCATACCCATAATCTCTACTGGTTCCACAATTTGGATATAATCCTTGATTTGCATTTTGAATTGGGATTTCTGAGATATTTGCGTGGACATCTTCTCTGATGCCATGATACAACTCCCAATCCGAAGGTTGTTCCGGCCATTTACCCCAAGGGTAGAGCATAATCCAGACTCCCGTGTGCATGGTGATGTAGAGATCGGCATCGGGAACAACCTCGTTCATGTAAATCGAATTCGCATGAGTTTCTGATTCACTGAATGCACTACTTCCCGGCTGGGTCGTCGGGCAGGTATTCCAGTAGTGATCATAATTTCGATTGAGGTCAACTTGGTTGACATTCCAGCGTGTATCGAAATCGTTGCCGTCAGCGTTGAGCATGATTAGAATGTGTAGTTCGGTCGTTGCAAGAACGTCGATTACCTCCTGTTCTCCATCCGCCCATCCTTCGATGTAATACTCAGCGACAAGGAAGGCCAACTCGGTTCCCAGATGCTCATTGCCGTGGTGACCGCCGTCGATGTAGACCACGTCTTTCTGGGTCCCGTCGGGTTTGGTTTCTTGGCTCCAGTCTGAGATGCGCAGCATCCAGAGATTTCTGCCCATCTCAGTTTGGCCTGCGACGATTAGATCGACGATGTCGGGATGATCGTCGGCCCAGTCGTTAACATCCAGTGTTAGCGTTGCGTACGAGTGGTACCAGTGCTCTTGGATGATGTCTGGCTGACCCACTTGTGCTGCTACCATTGGAGATGCTGACGCAATGGCTAGGGCAGCGATTACTGCGAGCACTGCCGAGCGGCGCATAGCGCCGCTGTGGGGGTGATTCGATTCAAGGGTTCGCACTTCGCGAGATCAAATAGTGACACTTTCAGGGTTGATTCGCTATGTGCGCGGCGAGGATTTTAGTCGCAATAAGAGCCGCGTTGAACTGAGTAATTCGGTCTTC
>JAQXFF010000158.1 GCA_029250425.1 Candidatus Thalassarchaeaceae archaeon
CACCAGGAATCGTTGAATCAACTCCTTCGTCCTTGCGATTACAGGTGGATGGGGATGCACCCACTCTCATCAGTTTCGAACCGACCTTCATTCCTGCCAATGCGACTGAAATCATTCTTCAGTTCAGTTTGCAAGACATCGGTGCAGGATTGTCCAATGAATCGTGGCCAATGACATGTCAGATCATGCGTGGCTTCACATCGATTGGTGAACCTTTGCAATCCACAGCGGTGCAAACCGTTGCGGGCCAAGTCTCCCGATATCAGGCCAATCTATCCTTCCAACCCATGGTTGCAGACGACAAATTGGATTGTTGGATTGATGCCACTGACCTGACTGGAAACCCCCTCACAGGGCTCGGCTCGACCTCGACTTGGCCACTCCGGGTTCCAATCCTTGAGGTGCGCCCGGACATTGTGGCAACCCATGTTCTCCTAGAGCCTACGAATCCACAATTTGGCATGGATACGACCGTCACAATCACATTGGAAAATCATGGTAATCAGACCACCGAACCCTTCTTTGTCACTCTTGAGGCACTGGGTGAGGAAGTAGGTCGTGTTGAAGCACGCTTCCTTTCAGGCCAACCATCAACTACAATTTCTGTCCTCTGGAAGCCAGATTGGGATGGTGAACTCGATCTTCATATTCATGTCGATGCAGAGAACTCAATCGATGAAATCAATGAGAACAACACGTTGACACTCACTCTTGAAATTCAACCCACTCCCGAAGAAGGCTTCTTCTCACTCAACGTGATTGGCGGCATCGCTCTATTGCTGATGTTCGGAATGGCCATGTTCGCTCTCGCAGTGATGTTCCTCCGTGGGAGTCGATATGAGGACGATGATTGGGAAGATGAGGATGAATTCGATGAAAGAGCAGCAATTGTCGAAGAAGATATCATCGAAAAAGCCGTTTGATGAATGCAAATGGACCCGGCCAGATTTGAACTGGCGATCTTCGCCATGTGAAGGCGACGTCAAAACCCCTAGACCACGAGTCCGATGGCCCGGCCACCCACGAACCCCGCTTAACGCTGACGCACATTGAGGGGTTGTGGGTTTTCATGCATGGAATTGAAGAACTGAGTGACACCCCCGTTGCTTTGGTGGTCCTATGAGCGAGGAAGTCGAAGAGGGCATGTTCACAGCTGTAGGTGACCCCGATAATCCGGACCTTGTGGAGTCTAAAGTTGAGGTTAAGTCGTCAACTACGGTTGTTGAAGAATGGAAACCATCGCTTCGGTACCGTATCCAACAGAAGACCGGTTGTGATTTCGGTGTTTTTGCAGAAAAAGATACATGGTACGCTTTCGTTATCTCTGTTCTCATGTTCTCAGTCATCGCAACTGCTGGCCTTTCCATATTTGAATCGACTTCAGAGAGTTTCGGAACTAGTGATGATGTCGTTCCGACACCTGATTTCGTCACACCTACTCTCAACCGAACCGTATATGAGTCCAATTTCACCAATGAGAATGGTACACTTCAACTGTCTGAACTTCGAGGATATACGGTAATTCTCGATTTCATGGCAGTCGCCTGTTCCAATTGCCACTATGTTCAGGAACATTTGGAAGATTCACAGGCCAAATACGAGGCACTCGAAGGTCCATATCCAGTCGTCATTGTGTCAATCGGTGTTTGGTGGGACAGTGAGAGTTTTGAGGATTTGAATGAAACCTTCGGAAGTGGTGATCGAATGATGCCATGGATTGTCGCAGTAGCCGATGGAGACGATGTCATCACCAATGATTCGATTACCAGCATCGTGGCTCATTACTCCGCTCAGGCCATCCCACTCGCTTTGGTCATTGACCACGAAGGTTACATGATTCACAAAACCAACACAGGTACGCCGAGCGATCAGTGGGAATCTTTCGATGAAGCGGTTGAACTCTCAGTGGCTGGTGAAGCCGAATCCTTGAGGGGTGGATTGGCCAAAGTCGACACCTCTGCGCAAGGGATTTTCATTCTTGGATTGATGTTGGGTGTTCTGGTCTATTTCTCTCCTTGTGCATTCCCCATCCTCCCGTCCTACATCGGATACTACATTTCATTGGGCGCGCGAGAGGATGAGTTGCGGGAAAGCGGGAAACTGGATGGCAAGATGCCCGGGCACTTGTCTGTCGGATTCTTGGCAGGGATGGGGATGATTACTTTCTTCCTCGTTCTCGGCATTCTTGTAGTTGGGCTTTCAGAGGTTTTGCCGATCTCCCTTTACCTGCATAATTTCGCTCTCGCAATCGCAATCTTACTCTTCATCCTGGGCTCATTCATGTTGATGGGAGGGACGGCTCACTTGCTCGGATGGGTGGATACTCATCTTGTCCAGCGCTTCTCAACCACCGAGATGGATGATCAATTCACGCCCCGACGAAACATGTACTTGTGGGGGATCGGATATGCGGCAGGGTCAATCGATTGCACCGCAGCAGCAGTCATCCCATTCGTTGGTTATCTCACCGTCATTGGAGGTTCTGCCATTTACACAGGTCTGGCAGGAATCATGCTGAGTGTCCTCCTCTTGATGACAATCGTCACTTTCCTCGTAGGTACTGGGCGCGAAGTCTTCCGTCAAGTATTGATGAAGGCGAGCGGAATGATCAAACTAGTAGGTTCGTGGATGATGATGTTTGCAGGTATTATGCTGACGATTTACCTGACAAACTCTGAATTGACCAATGCGATTCTCTGATAAACTGAATTCCCCCCCCTCAAACTGAATGTTAGACCTCATTCTCGTTCTTGCAATTCTAATTGCTGCTTACATGGCGTGGAATATCGGCGCCAATGACGTTGCAAATGCCATGGGCACGAGCGTGGGTTCAGGGGCCCTCACCTTGCGTCGTGCGATTATCGTTGCAGCCGTTTTTGAATTCCTTGGTGCCGTGCTTTTCGGTAGTCACGTAACAGATACAATCCGTAAGGGTGTTCTCGATTTTGGGGATGAAGAAACTCTCGCGGAATATTCTCAAGAATTGATGTATGGGTTCATGGCCGCCCTTCTTGCAGCTGCAATTTGGTTGACAGTTGCCACCCGGTGGGGTTTGCCAGTCTCGACAACTCATTCCATTGTCGGCGGTGTCATAGGCATGGGTCTTTTCATTTATCCGAGTGCAGTACAATGGAACGTAGTCGGAACGATTGCCATTTCTTGGGTCGCCTCACCACTTCTTGGTGCGATTCTTGCCTTCCTGTCATTCTGGGTAATCAAGAAAGTCATCATGGAGGATGACAATCCGGTAGAGAGGACTCGCAGTGTGGCTCCGATCTTGGCCCTCCCCACATTCTTTGTTCTTGGTTTAGCCTTACAATTCAAAGGGCTAAAGGGGTTTTACAGTAACCTCGATTCTTCAGGTTATATCAGCAAAGAAAATTGGCTCCCAGCCAAGGAAGGGGTAACATTCAATCCTCTCGTGGAAGGGGCTTGGATTCCAGTAAATGCTCTTTTGGTTGCTTTAGCGATTGGCTCTCTTGCGAGTTTGGTCCTGTATTTTGTTCTTCGAAAATATGAATTCAAAGAAGAAGGGTATGCAGGTGTTGAGCGTGTATTCATCTGGCTTCAAATCATCACCGCATGTTACGTAGCCTTTGCACACGGAGCAAACGATGTTGCCAACGCCATTGGTCCTATGGCTGCGATTTACCAAATTGCAACTGATGGATACATTGCTGCAGAAGCAACAGTTCCAATCGGCCTATTGCTTCTAGGTGGTGCCGGAATCACCGTTGGTGTTGCCACTTGGGGTTACAAGGTAATGGATACAATTGGGAAGAAAATCACCCACATTACCCCCTCGCGTGGATTCGCTGCTGAATTTGGTGCAGCGACAACGGTCCTCATTTTCTCGATGCCTTTCCTTGCCGTTCCAATCTCTACAACACACACATTGGTTGGTGCAGTAGTGGGGGTTGGTCTTGCGGGTGGTGCCTCTGCTGTCGATTTCCGTGTCTTCGCAAAGATTGCAGCCTCCTGGGTTGCAAGTTTACCAGTCGCGGGCACAGGTGCAGTCATTTTCTATGTGCTCTTTGGAATGAATCCGACCAACGTCCTGATTGTATCCGTCATTTCAGTTGGCATGGTCATCTACGTAATGACTCGTGAGCAGCCTGAAGTTGTGGATACATCTGTTCCTATTGTAGTCTCTGAGATGCCAATGGGTGATCGCGATTCTAATGCCGCTAAATCCGTATTCCAAGTATTCCATGAACATGCAACTGCTGTTGAAAATACAGTTAATCACATGCTTCAGGCAGTCAACGACGCAGTGTCTGACAACGACCCAACGGCTTCAATCAAAGCAACTCAGGAAGCCGAATTGGCAGCTGATGGAATCAAGGCTGAAATCCGCGAAATGTTGGGTGCTGGTGTCCGCCTTCCAGTGAACAAAACCGCATTCCTTCACATGGTTGCACGTCAGGATCGAATTGCAGATTATGCACAGAATGTTGCTGAACAACTTTCTTTCCGCCCATTGTACGAAAATAAAGAGGCGCGCAAGCGTTTGTTAGTCTTGGCTGAGACCGTATCTGAAACTGCGGCTAAGTACGAAGATACTGTAGAGGTTTTGCATGACTATGCAATTTCTGGATTTGCAAAGAAGAAGAGCGGAGCCCTCCGTGAATTGATTCGAGAAGTCAATTTACTTGAACACCAAGCAGACGAAGTGGAAGTTTCTGCAGCATCTCATGTATTCAGTGAAGGCGATGATAATCCCCTTGCAGCCATGCACATGTACCGTGTTCTACAGCGCCTAGACGATGTTGCGAATGCTTGTGAGAAAGCAGCCAATGCGTTCCTTCCACTGGCCTACAATTGAGTACAAGTGAAAACTTACTGGCCAGTGATTTCATTCACTGATTCTAGTAATTGTGGATTGGATTCGAAGTGAGAACGCAATGAATCCAATCCGGCTGAGATCGCATCAGCCACAGCAAACTTGGCATCCAATGGGTGAACCGTTCCATCCTGAACTGAAGCGATGAATCCTTCGAGATTGTCGTAAGTGCTGGGTTCACCATATTCAGGATTGGGTGTGACTGTGATTTGACCCTGCTCTGGGAGGATGATGTGCTCAAGTAGTTCGTAGATTGGACTGTCGTCCTTCTCTACATCCAGGTAGGCCTTACGCATCTTCTTGCGCAACTTCTCAGGAGTATCATGCAATAGAATCGCTCCTGATGGATCTGACTTGCTCATTTTGTGATCAAATGAATCCATACGTGAACCAGCACTCTTGAGTCCTGAGATGATTGGAGTGTGGATACAAGTTGCTTTTGTCCAGCCCCAGTGATCGGCTACTTCCCGCATGTACATATGCGCCTTACGTTGATCCATGCCTCCGATGGCCAAATCGATATCCATCTCAAAGATGTCTGCCGCCTGCATGGCTGGATAGAAAAATTTGGAGAGATCCCCATCACCACTTGCTTCGTCACGGCCCATGATGCTGAATGTACGTCGCGCACGTGCAAGACTCATATTCTTGGAGCAACGCAGTACACGAGCCCAATATTCGCCATCATCCATAATCTCTGATGCATAAGCGAATCGAAGTTGTCCAGGTCCATCTCCTTCTTCAGGGTGATCTAATAGGGAACGAAATACTTCTTCCATATACTTCGCAGTCGTCCGAATTTTGTCCATGTCTCCGCCAAATTTGTCATTGACCCAGGCATGCCAATCCGCTAAGAAAATGAGGATGTTAACATCTGCATCCAACATTCTCCTTAGGTTGGTTGCCAAGACTTTCCATCCGACATGAGCTTTACCACTCGGTTCAAATCCGACGTAGGCACGAATGGTCCCCCCGTCTTCGATTCGGGCGATGAGATGCTCGACTCCCACGACTTCCTGGGCAGCGCCTGTAATCAGACTTAGTCGGGTTTCTGAATCCATCATAATCGCCTATGAATATCGAACTTCAGCCAAGTAACTTTCCAAGTTTCTCAGCGCGTCCTGCAGCCTTTGTATTGTCGCCAGCGTCTAGTGCTGCTTGAATTTCCTCAATCATGGCTTCTGCTTCTGCTTTCTTTTCATCTGAAAGATTGGTTGCCATTTCCATGAATTTCTGGGCTTGGGTGATTCCAGATTTAGCCTTGGATGCCTTCTTGGCAAATTCCTTGGCTTTGTCGCCACGTTGTTTTGGTGAATATCCAGTGGCTTCATCTAAGAATGCAGACCACCGCTTGCGACTATCCATTGCAATTTCCATGGCGTCAGGATCATCAAAATCCGGGCGTTCTTGTTGAACGTCTACCACCAATTTCCCATTAGAATTGTATTCAGCAGCGATATTTCGCATAATTCCGTGACTTCCTGTAAAGGTGTCACCAGTGCCATCCACAGTGTCAAAATGCTTTCCAGCCAATCCGGCCAGTCCGCCTTCCGTTGCCAATTTCTTGACCAATCCTCGCTTCACCTCAAAGGTCTCCATGTTACCTCCGAGTGACACCCCGTCGTTAAGGGTCGCGGCTGGTCATCGTGTTGAGAAGGGTGATATTTGGGGGGGTTGTCGGAAGCCCAATGGCGAACGGGGCAACCTCTGCTTGTGGCTTGGCCGCCCTCCTCTTGTTTTCCTGCTTTGCCTCTATTGTCTCAGCCGAGGGCGCTGTCGATTTAGGTGACCCCATTTGGCTTGCAGACCACGATTTAGGATTGGAAGCAGTTGCCGCTGGTGGTGAGACCAAACAGCAAATCCTGATTGCAGGTGCCGAAGGATATGCCCGCCTATTGGATGGTACAAATCCAAATGTCCAAATTGATTTGGCCACCCCTGTTGAACATACCATTAGGGCCATTGATTGGCACCCCCGTGGAAAAACCGCCTTGCTCGTTGGTGATGAAGGAACCATGCTTCGATATGCCGCAGAAGATCATTCTGTAACCACGGTGTCTGGTAGTGTACAATTGCAAGGTGTCGATATCGCAGCTGTGAGTTGGAATGCGGCTGGAAGCGATGCCTACGTAGGCGGTGAAGACGGTTGGATGTGGGCTTATCATGAGGGCGAAGGCGGACAAGGTGTTTTCGAATTACTCAATGATACTAAAGAGAGTCAAATTACAGGGATTGCTTGTCAGGCTGAAGAATCACTTTGCGCTGTGACCACCGTATCTGATGGGATCGCCATTATTGATTCGAATACGGCTCACTCCATCCATTGGATTGGAGGGACGGACAGAGTTTGGCGCGGTATCAATTGTGCAGAACCTGTGTTCAATCGCTGTGTGGCAATTGGTGATGGGAGGGCGATTGGTATCATTGGATTGGATATACAGGAGCCACAACAATCGACAATATTCACAAAAATTATTCCCAGTATTAGTGGTGAGTTTACGCACATCCACACC
>JAQXFF010000163.1 GCA_029250425.1 Candidatus Thalassarchaeaceae archaeon
GGAGAAGAAGAAAAATGGGCATCGAATCTAGCACAAAATTTTGAGAAAGATGGGCGATTTTCTTGCTCGGTTGTTCATGTTGAACGGGTAAAGTGGTATGCCCCCCATCAGCGCCATATCGTGGTTGACATCCATGCTTTACCGGTGGCGTGTTGAAGAACCGACTTCGACACCGGAACCACATGGACATTGGAATCGAAACTGAAGCAGTCGCCTTGGCCGCGCCGTATGTACTCGGTTTCATGGGTTTCATGTACGGCCTTCTTCTCGTCTTTGCAATCCTTAGATGGAATCAATCACAAGAAGTAATTCGCAATATGTGGACTCGTTCATTGGTTGCAACTCCATTGCTGGTATTGCTATTTGTTTCACTCGAATTTGGAGTGGCAACTTGGGGATTCATGGTTGGTGTTTTCGCCATGGGCGCGCATCGTGAATATTGTCGAGCCATCGAATTGAAAGACAAGGGTATGCAAATGGTTGGAATGGCTGTACTTCTAGTTCTAATCATCTTGGCTATGAATCCAAACCTCTCTGAGATAGAGGCCTTGTCTTGGGCAGGTACACAGGGTGCTGGAATACTGGGTCTTGCATTGTTTGTCGGAGCATTTGGAACGTGGGCTGTTCCGATTGTGCAGGATCGTTCTGAAAATGTCACAAGCGATGTTGGTCGTGCACTCATCGGTTTTCTTCTCATCTGGTTCTTCATTCATGGAATCTTTTTGATGCACTTGGGGGCCATCGGTGTAGGGGCCTGCATTTTCGCCATCGTCAACGTCTCGGTTACCGATTCGTTTGCACTCATCTTTGGCAGGATATTTGGCAGGCATAAATTCCGCCCCATACTTTCGCCTAAGAAAACATGGGAAGGTGTATTTGGGGGTCTCATGATGGCGGGTATTGCAGGATATGTCGCACAACCATTACTCGACCCATTAACGGCTACACAAACTGCTGGATTGGCTGTATTATTGGGAATGGTTGGAACCATGGGGGATCTCATGCTTTCCGCATTGAAGCGTGATTTGAAATTGAAAGATTGGTCACAAATGTTGCCCGGACATGGCGGAATTTTAGACCGAGTTGATTCATTCATTTTGGTGGCGCCAGCTTTGTATTGGATCCTGTTACTGTTAGGGGTATAGGCTGAGTAAAGCATCCACTGCTTCCTCAACTTCTTTGTCACTGTAAATGGTCAAGCCATCTTTACGAATCGCCCAAACAATTCCGCCCAATAACGCAAATGACCAGATCCACATTGCAATCCAGAAGAAAATATTGACAATACTCGTCACTAGTGCCCCAAACCCACCCGAATCATCATCTGAATCCGGTGGAGATGCTACGACTCCAATCATATCGATATTGGAAATATGAACTTCATACAGTGGTCTTCCCGCAGATGATGCTGGGTTTTGGATGGTTGAACCAGAAGGGTCATCGGTGGTAGGAACCATTGCAATTGCCCGAACATGACTCATGCCTTGTCGAACCACACCAAACGTTGCATAGCCCTCATCATCACGGTTTTCTGGATCAAGGTTGTGTGCTTCGGTTTCAGCGATGTACCATTGTGTATCTGCACTGTCTGGATCTTGAGAACGTGCCATGCCAATCGCACCATCAACATGAGACAAATTCTCATTGTGTTCTAATTCTAGAGTGTGGCCGTCACCACCACTGCCACAGGTCAAACTGGTCGCTGGATAGATGCCCACGGTTTTGCAAGTTGGATCCCCTGCTTGAGTGACAAAATCATCGATGACTCTGTGAAAAAAGATTCCGTCGTAAATTCCACTTTCAACATGCATAATCATGTTACCAACAGTCATTGGAGCCCATTCGGGAAATAATTCGATGTGAATTTCACCTTGCACCTCTGAAAATAGGTGCCCTGGTCTGTAGGATACCTGAATGATCAAAATGGGGTCTCCAGGTTGAGGTATGTCCATTGGACTGCCTTCTAATTCAGGACCGTCATCCCATGTGGATGGATCAATTTGATTGTCGGACCAATGCGTGTTGATATTATGCGCTCCAGCACTCGGCATTGAGAGCAAAAGGAGTGCCAATACAATCGCAATACGTGACCCGGCCATCAGTCCACCGTACAATCGGTCACAAATGAGCCCATCGGCTAAGCGTCATCCTCATGACACACCGCCCCATAGGGCGGTGCATGGCGGAAGCCGAAGAACGTCGGGATTTATTGCGACTCAACGTCGCCCTCATGGGAACTGTTGGCGTCGTTATTCTGTTCATGATTCTGGCATCTGTTTGGGGTTCAGGGGCTCTGGAAAGTAATGATGATGATGGGAATTACAGTTGGTGGAATGTGCCACTACAAGATCGTCACAAGATGGATTTGGATTACACTGGAACACGCAGTCGATTGCCCGTCAATGGTACTTACAACTGGACAGGGCCAAGCGAATTTTTTGTTGAAGTTGATTTACCCGCTAGTGAGCAAGACGCGGGCTATCCAGAACCTGCATTGATGCATATTGCACTGTGGCTTCCCAATGTCGAACCTGGACAAACTGTGCCCGTGATTGCAACTGTACATCCCTACTATGATTTTGGAGCAGAGGGGGCTCCGGGTTTAGGCAGTGATTCGAATCCAAATACTGTTCCAGATGGAGGTGTTGGTGCTTGGGTGCTCGAGCAATTTGTCCCACACGGCTACGCATTGGCGCAAGTCTCTACCTTTGGAAGTGGGAAATCGACGCATTGCCAAGATGTCAAAGGGCTTGGTGAACAGGTCGGAATTCAAGCTGCAGTACATTGGTTGGGTGAACAAGAATGGTCCAATGGAAATGTTGGACTCATGGGTAAATCATACGCAGGAACCACCAACTGGGAAGCGGCGCAGAATCCATCTGAACATCTGAAAACGATTGTGCCTATTTCAGGCAGTATTGGTGTTCAGCAAATGTTCTATCGAAATGGAAGCAGTGAGGCACGAGCTGTTGGTTATGATTTGGCATACCAAGGAGCAACATCGGATATGACCACCGATGACTTGCGAATTTGTAGCGATGATATTGTTGGACCCGCAATGCCAGTGACGACTTCTCTGGCGGCAGAAGCGTTTGGAGCAGAATGGTCTGATTACTGGGATGAGAGATACCATCTTGGAGATGTACTGGAGAATTACGAAGGGAGTGTCTACATTGTCTGGGGGCAACAAGACTGGAACGTCGAC
>JAQXFF010000165.1 GCA_029250425.1 Candidatus Thalassarchaeaceae archaeon
CAAGACCAGCTCCAGCAATGATGTTGATTCCAGCATCATTGCTGGAGCTGGTCTTGAAAACTCCTCGGCGATTGCAGCGATTGTCACTGCTGATGAGGCGGGAACAATTGCTGCATTGGAGATGCTTGGCGTTACTTTCTCAGTACGTGAATTACTCACTGCAACTCTACGTCACGAACCTGGTTCATTGGGTGCATTCACGCGTGGTCTTGCTGAAAATAGTATCAACTTGCAGTCGATTTACATCATGAGTACCGACGGGGATGAAGTCCTTGTCGGCTATTCAACGGAATGATTCTTCAGAGTTATCGGCGCTTGCCGCGCGAGTGTCGACTTCTGCCTGACGGGCGGCCACCTCGAGGATTAGCGCCGCGTTTTGATCGCCGATCGTCCTGACGGCGGTTGGATTTACTGTGGAAGCGGGCACGCTTTGCATCCCGTTTGGGTTTGCGTGGTTTGCTACTTCGATCAGGAGGGATGTATACCACGTCATATTTGGGGAGATAGTTGAAATCAGGAGGTGTGAACTTTGCAAAAATACCCACATCTTTTTGGATCCTGCTGCACATTTTCTTCTGCGGGTTTTGAACCAATGAAATGACTGTTCCAGATGAGCCTGCTCTCGCGGTTCGACCGCTGCGGTGTTTGTACGCCTTCCCATTTTCCGGGGGGTCATAATGGATGACGCAATTGATTCCCTCCACATCGATTCCCCGTGCTGCAACATCTGTTGCGACTAGGGCCATACAACGCCCTTCAACGAACTTGGACATTGCGCGATCTCGTTTTCTTTGATCAAGGCCCCCATGTAAGGTGGCTACACTAATGCCCTCTTCGACAAGTTGATCGCCGACACGGTCTACTCCAAGACGTGTTCGGCAGAAAACGACTGTGCGGCCGCATTTTCGAATTGCTTCTGATGTGATTCCGGGTTTCATTGAATTCTTCATAACCCAAAAGAAATGTTCCATGCTGTCCATGCTGACTTCTTTGGGTCCAACTTCAATGGTCACTGGTTCGTGAAGGTAATTATCAATCAACTCGCCCACTTCATCATCTAACGTCGCACTGAAAAGAACCGTTTGGCGGTTGGGTGCGCAACGATCTAAGATGTCACAAACAGGTTCCATGAAACCCATATCTGCCATGCGGTCTGCTTCATCCAGTACGACTGCCCCCACGTCTTCCAAACTGAGGGCCCCATGGTCGAGTAAGTCGAGTAGGCGGCCCGGGCAAGCGACTACGATGTCTACTCCTCGTGAGAGTGCTTTTCGTTGTCTTCCATATGGTACGCCCCCATAAATCGCTAGTACCTCCAAATCAAAAGCTGCTGCGAGGGGAGTTAATACCTGACAAATCTGTTCAGCCAATTCCCTCGTTGGGGACAAAATGAGGGATGTTGGGAATTCAGGGTCTGCGCGAGGTGTTCTAGAAATCAGAGGTAAACCAAATGCCAAGGTCTTCCCAGAGCCTGTCGGTGCGCGACAGCAGATATCGTTGCCAAGCATTGAATCGGGGATCGCTTCTCTTTGAACTTCAAATGGCTCCGTAATGCCTTGTTCTTCTAGAGCGCGGGTGAGTCCGGGGTCAATGCCCAAATCAGTGAAACTGGTGGTCATCCTTCAGTTCCCCACATCGGGCGCCATGCCGATGTTATTTGAATCCCGTAGTAACCACAGAGGGGATAATAACAGGGAAAAGGTTCTTTGTGCCATTCCCGAATCAATTTCATGAGTCAAAATGACAGAGATTGATCGTGTAATTTATCTGGACTTGAAATAATTCCATCCTGCAAATGGAAGGCTCCAAATTGCCCCCCCAACGGCAGCCAATGGAATCAACACCAGCCACTCGGGACCCATGTCGGGTCCACCAAAGGCTGCCCCTATGACTGGGATGATGAATGTCAGGAAGGCTGTGGGGATCAAATGAATCAGACTGGTTTCATCCGGTTTGGCTTTCTTGAGTGCAAAGGGTGGAATTAGAATTACGGCAAGAAAGGAAATCATAGCAACTTCAAACCCTACTTCTGTCACCTCGCTAATGACATTGAGAATCATCAGAATGGCCATCATTGCGCCATTTATCGAGCCGAAAATTAGGTTGTTTTTCCAATCCATCTGAATCACTAATGTCTGAATAGTCGGACACCTGTAAACAACATGGTCATACCATGTTCATCTGCCGCATCAATGACTTCTTGGTCACGAATACTGCCACCTGGTTGGACGACTGCGGTGATTCCCATCTCGTGGCTGGTATCTAAGCCATCTCTGAAGGGGAAGAATGCGTCTGAGACCATCATCGCACCTTTGGCACTCTCGCCAGCACGACGTGCTGCAATGCGAACCGCCTCCACCCGACTGGTTTGACCTGGCCCGATTCCCACGGTTGCAAAACCTGTTTCTGTAGGTTGGATGAAAATTACACAATTGCTCTTCACTTGGGCGCAAACTGCTACACCAAAGCGTGCCAAATCAATTTGTGTTGGATCGGCTTCAGTCTTGGTTACACAACGTACTTCTGACCAATCGATGATTGGTGCGCCTTCCGTCTGTGCCAACCAACCACCATCGATTTGACGGAATTGTGTTTTCATGTCTAGCGAAGTCATGCCCTTATGAGTCAACATCCTACGGTTCTTTTTCTCAGATAGGATTTCCAAAGCACCTTCTTCGAAATCTGGTGCAATGATACATTCCACGAAATGGGTACCAATCCGTTCCGCAGTACTCTTTGTTACAGGTGTATTGAATGCAATAACACATCCGAATGCGGATTCAGGATCGCTTGCCAATGCATCATCCCAGGCGGCTCCTTGGTCTGTTGAAATTGAGACCCCGCAAGCATTAGTGTGTTTGATAATTACACAACAATGTGGCCATTGTGCCCATTCTGGACCGATGTGAGAGCGGCAAAAACGCAACGCTGCATCCAAATCAAGATAATTGTTGAAGGACAATGCTTTGCCGCCGTGTTGTTCGGCGGCTGCAAGTCCACTTGGGGCATCTCCTATTGTGTTTCCAGGATAGAATGCAGCAGGTTGATGTGGATTCTCGCCATAACGCAAAGGATTACGGTTGCCACCTGAAACAAGGAGTTTTTCAGGCAATACTTCCGCCGCTTCTTCCTCCAATGATTCAAGGCGATTTGCGAGTGTGTTTGCCAAAGCTACATCGTAAGCCGCAGTTCGTTGATATGCAGTTAGAGCCAATCGTTGTCGCGTACCCATGTCAACTGCACTTGGATCCCCATTCGCTTCCTGGAGTGTTTCGAGTAATTCCCCATAGTTGTCTGGATTGGTAACAATGAGTACATCTGAATGTGACTTGGCTGATGCTCGCACTAATGTTGGGCCCCCAATGTCGATCATTTCGATTAAATCTGCTTCACTGACAGGGGGGTCTTGGGCTGCGACCTCTTCAAATGGGTAGAGGTTAACAGCTACCAAATCAATCCGAGGATATCCTAATTCTTCGAGGGTTGCCATATCATCTGCATTGTCTCCTCGTGCAAGAATTGCGGCGTGAATTGCGGGGTGAAGTGTTTTGACTCGGCCGTCGAATACTTCGGGGTGGCCAGTGACGTCGGTGACATCGATGACCTCAAGGCCGTTTTCCCGGAGAAGGCGGGCGGTGCCTCCTGTGGAGAGGATTTGCCAGCCCATCGCGGTCAGGGCAGTTGCAAATGCAGTTACGCCTGTTTTGTCATAAACTGAAATGAGTGCTCGCGGAGCATTATTGCCTGTTTTCCCGGGCACTGAAGTGCTGAGGGTTGGCTGGTCACGGTCAACCATAAGAGGAACCCGTTAGGCAGCGAATGTATGGCCGCCTTTGAACCCGATGGTGTGTCAATCGCCACGTGCTGATACGACTTGGTCGATTCTCAACATGCTTGCACAAGTCTCGGTTGCTGAACTGAGAGATGATTTGAGGCTCTCTGCAGCTTCCTTGG
>JAQXFF010000166.1 GCA_029250425.1 Candidatus Thalassarchaeaceae archaeon
GACCAGCTCCAGCAATGATGTTGATTCCAGCATCCCCTATTGCTTCACAGCATTCAGCCATGGCACCAGGCCTATCTTCCAATGTGATTAGAAACTCGTTCATGTTACTTTGAAATTGGATTATAATTTCAATTTATCGAATGTAGCCGGCATTTATTCACGAGTTTTGACCTTAGCGTACAACCACCAAATCCCAATCATCCCTGCCACAATGATTGTGCCAGCCCCATATCCCGGATCCGCCCCATTCCACGAGGACGGCTTCAACAAATCTCCATCTCCGAGTGTCGACATGTACCAAACAAAGGTTGCAGAAGACAAAGTCATCACCGTAATCATACCCATTATAGCAAGTTTTGCATGACCTGGGACGGTTTTCCCCGTTGCATAGTACTCATACATTGCAGAACCAAAGTACTGATTTGTCAGAGTCCAGCGAAACATCGATTCACTCGATAGCGAGAAGAGGAAAGCTGCTGGAACAGCCCACGATACGGTTGGCCAACCCGGCACCCATATTCCGAAGATGGCGAAAACTACAAACAACAGCCCTAAACCTACGTACAATCGGCTTTTTATTGGGCTACTAGAAACACAAAAACGGTCGACGATTTCGTCAATCGACTCCAACCGTTCGCCCATATCTCGCCCTCTACACCCCCCCTATCACCCTTCGCATGCAAGGACCAACCTCTTCAGGAGGCACCAGTTGCCCTCGTTTGAGTGAGGTGAAGGTGATGCGTGTTGCAACCGTGGAAAATCCACTTCGATTGGCCGTATTTATCTCAGGGTCAGGATCAGGGATGCAGGCTTTGCTCAATCATCAGAGTTCCAAACCTTGCTTGCATGAAACCACACTTGTAGTATCCAACATCGCGAACGCATCTGGAATAGGGAAAGCAAAAACACAGAACGTCAAAACAATTACAATTGAATTGGACTCCATGATTTCAGGAAAAGAGGAACGACGAGAAGCCCATGAAATTTCCATCATGGCCGCATTGGAAGAACATGATATTGAAGTGGTGATCTTGTCAGGATATATGCGGATTCTTTCACCATTTTTTGTCCGAGCGTGGAAAGGTCGTTTGCTCAATATCCACCCCTCATTATTGCCAAAATACCCTGGTGCACACGCACACCGTGATGCCCTTGCAGATGGAGCTACCGTGACTGGATGTACTGTTCACTTGGTCGATGAAGGCGTGGACACGGGACCAATTCTAGCTCAAAGCCAACTTGAGATTCACCCCGATGATGACGAGGAAAGCCTATCGGAACGAGTCAAGAAACTTGAGCACAAACTGTATCCTAAAACCATTGACGACTATGTAGAAAATGCACTCTAAGCCGCAGACGAACCCGCTTGAAGATTGAAAACATAGACGACTTCGGAACAACCATGCGCGCGCGCGCCCTACTACTTGTTTTCCTGATGTTGTCAGCGACCCTATCGGGTTGCTTTGGTAATGAAGACCCAACATCTCAAGTTGAGGAATCTATGTCCCCTAGTGGCATATTTGTCACAGGTTCTGACGGTTTACCAGTTGATGTCGAACCTCTCCCATTGGTATTCAACTTCAGTGACGTTGGCGAAGATGGACCTGAGCCAAGCCTTGGAGTCACATCCAGCGGTTGCATTTTCTTCATTGCAATGGAGAAGGTTATGCGGTCATGCGATTATGGCGAAACATGGGAAGAAGTGCAAGACCCAATTGCATGTTCACCAACAACCAGTGACCCTTATGGTTGGGTTGATCCAATCACAGATCGAATTTTCAATGTGCAAATGATAGGTTTGGAAACATCATGGATTTGCTGGAGCGACGATGATGGGGAAACTTGGGTCGGCAATCCACACGATTCAGGCACGACACCAATTAACGATCACATCAAGTTGGCAACCGGTCCTTGGACTGGCAGCGGATACGGGATTGGCGGAGCATTTTCACAGGCTTTCTATGAGACTGCAGTGTACTATTGTTACAACAAACTCGCCGGCATATTTTGCTTCACAAGTTTTGATGGTGGAGCTACATTTGAAGCAGGCGGCCAAATCATTGGATTAGCCACCACTAACGGCGGCCTTCATGGAGCAATCACCTCAGCCCCAGATGGCACAGTATACGTCACACCTCGAGTTGAAACGCCCACCGTTATTGTGTCAGATGACAACGGCCTTTCTTGGTTTGATCGAACGATGGGCGAGGATGTAGGGACACCGTATCCACGCAAGAACTCCGAGGTTGCTACCGATACTGAATCTAATGCTTACCATATTTGGACAGGGGCTGATGAAGGCATATACATGTCTAGAAGTACAGATTCAGGCCAGTCCTGGGAACAAAATAGTAGCCGAATCAGCCCAATCGAAGTCATTTCAACAGCATTTCCTCAGATTGATGCGGGAGACCCAGGTCGAATCGCAATCACATATCTTGGAAGCGAAGATGCGAGTGAATTGAATCAGCCCAACCTTGACGGTAGTCCGTGGGATGGCAATGCTCACTACGCAAACTCAAACGTCAGTTACTACCTGTATGTCACTTACAGTTTGAACGCATTAGACGAAAACCCAATCTTCCACACCTATCGCGCATCTGCAGACCCTGTGCAAGTAGGCAGCATATGCTTGAACAGTGGTGACTGCCGTGACATCGGTGGTTCAAACAGGAACTTACTAGACTTCAATGATTTACACATTGATCACGAAGGCCGCGTGTACATTGCATTTGCAGATGGTTGCACAGGTCCTTGTGCTGAAAGTGAAAACCCGCAACCAGAGGATTCTCGAAGCAGGCGAGCAACGATGTGTTTCCTTGCTAGTGGACCCAGCTTGTATGAATCAGTTGGCGACTTCACAAACTTCAATTAATTCCAATTAATATCAAAGGCGGTAATTATTTGAGCATCGTGGATCCGATGGAACCCCTGTCGATATTCTTCATGGTGTCAGATTTTGTTCTAGCCACCTTCTTTGTAGGATTGGTTTATTGGTTGTACAATAATGGGAAAATCCCCATTTCTTACTTGTACGCATTTTGGCTAGGAACCTTGATTGGATCCACTTGGGAATTCACATTCCTGTTCCTTGGCCCCGAATTTTTGCACGGAGCGGTTGATTGGCCATGGGGCTTGGATGGATGGCCACGCAAGGTATCGCATTCGATTTGGGATGGTGCAATTTTCATGTTTGGCGTGTATCTATGCCATCTGCTTTTGGACGGCGAACTGTTTCAACGTTTCGAATCTAAAGAACTCGGAATCATGTGGGGTTGGGGCCTGTCTCAGGAATTGCTAGTTGAATATTTGTTCAATGGTAGAGTTTGGATATACGAGCCACTTTCATGGAACCCTGTAATCATACCAACGATTCCTGGTTCGGCCCCTATGTCGCCAGGGTACACACTAATCCCTCAAGCAGTATGGGTGATAGCCCCAATCTTGTTCTATTTCGGATTCTTGTTTCTGTGCCAACGACACCCTCCACAAGAATAGGTCCGACCCTGCAAAACCCCCTCCCCTCGATTCTGTGGAGGATGCACCCTGATTTGCCAAATCACCCATAGGAATCGTTTGAATAAACAAGCTGTGAATCATATTTCCTGATCGGTATCCAAAGGATATCTTCGGCGTCAACGCATCTGATTCTCGGGTATTGAAACTCATTGGACCAGTGGTGCGAGGGGACTGCATGGGCCACCCAATTCACCACATCAACCACATGAATAGGAACCTATCTGCAATTAACAAGCAAGAGATCCAAAAGTATCTCGAAACATAAAAAACTAATTAATTCGTTTATATTCGATACTTTTTAATTAATTTGAATAAATCGGGTCAACAACTTCCGCCCCACACAACCTGGTCTACCACCAAGATCCCACCCAGCCCCAAACGAAGCTCCACTTCCTTCTGAAGTAACAGATCGAACCCATTCTTCAGAGGGATGCTAAAAATATTGAAATTAATATCAATTACACAGATTACCGATGAATTAATTCATTAATCTCCTCCCTCTCGGAGTATTTGATGGAGGCTACAGTTTCACTCCCATCTATG
>JAQXFF010000167.1 GCA_029250425.1 Candidatus Thalassarchaeaceae archaeon
CCAAGAGGTGGTGTTGTTGTTCTACACTGGCGAATTCAGTGTCGCCTTGGACCGTAACCATTGAGATAATTGCATCACGAATGTTTTGTTGAGGTACTTGCATTCTTCGTTCCCATTTTGGCATCCCTTCAAAGTCACCAAACTCGATGGTGTTTCCAGCAGTGTCCCAATCGAATTTGATATCGAATGTGTAGTCACCCAACCAACTAGGGTCAAAACCAATTCGTGTTTGCCATTCTTGGAACTCTGAAATCCAAGACTCAAAGTTTGGTGTATACGTTTCGACAATCTCAGTCGTGCTCATATCTGTCCCGTAGGGACAGGTTCTATTTGAATTTCTTTCTGAACAACTTACTGGCCAGTGAATCGAGGTGTTCTTCGTTCGACATATGATGCGATACCTTCCTTTGCATCAGATGATTGGAAAAGATCTGATTGCAATTCCCGCTCCAGTGCGAGGTGATATTCCAAAGGAATCTCGATTCCACTCTGAACACTTCGCTTGATATTCCCAATGGCCTTTGCAGCAGCTAGAGGCAGTGTGAACTGACCAGCATAATCCAAGACATCTTGTCGGAATTCATCCAATGTCACACTGTCATAGAGGTGATGTACTAAACTCATTTCCTGTGCTTCTTCAAAGGAGAATTTTCGACCAGTGACCATGATTTCCATGGCTTTTGCTTTACCTACCAAACGTGACAATCGGGCGGTTCCACCAGTACCGGCAAGAACACCTAGTGCAACTTCAGGAAGACCGATCTGGAAGTTGCCCTTCTTAGCGATTCGAATGTCAGCGGCCATAGCGATTTCCAAGCCACCACCGACGGTGTGCCCATTCAATGCAGCGATGACCAATTTCGGTGTTTGCTCCAGTCGAGACAGAGTCTCGTTTGCATGGAGGCAGAAGAAATATTTGTATCGTGGTGTTAGACTGTTAAGGTAGTTGATACTCGCACCGGCGGAGAAAAATTTGTCTCCATGCCCAGTCATCAAAATGACGCTAACATCTCCATCAAAGCGGGCGTTGAGAATTGCTTGATCGATATCTTCCCACATTTCGCGGGTGTATGTGTTCACTGATGTTTTTCCTTCTGCAAGGGGCTTGCCATCTGAATCTGAGATGAGTTCAATGATGGCGATTCCATTATCACTTACACCGTAATTCACGAGGTTGTTGGGCATGGCTTCCATTGTAGGCCAATTAGACATAACACCGCGAATCATCGCAGGCATATCAAATCGCCGCTGAACGCGGCTTATCGAATCAAAGGTCCTTTTCAGTGGATACGAATTGCCTTCGACCATCTGCAACATGCAAAATTTCTGAGTGTACAGCGACACGATTTGGGCCAAGGAATTCTACACCTGGGAGGTAACCTGAACACACACCTGATGCAACGAAGATAGCATCGTCAGAAGTACAGAGGTCATCACGGCCCCAAACACGGTCAACATCGTCTCCAACCATTTCTGCGGCGCGTCTTGAATGGTCCTCGTTTGTAGTTACTAGTTGTCCTTCAAAGTGTCCACCTAAGCCTCGAAGAGCTGCGGCTGTAATGACACCTTCAGGGGCAGCGCCAATTCCCATCAACATGTCAATATCTGAATTGGGATCGGCTGCGTTGAGTGCGGCTGAAACATCTCCATCTCCAATGAGTGGGACGCTAACATCCAATGCTCGTAATTCTTTGATGAGTTTCTCATGTCGAGGACGATCCATAACGACGACTTTTAGTTCGGACGCATCCTTGTCCAAAGCCGAGCATGCGGCTTCAATATTCCAGTCAGTTGTTGCTTCGAGACTTAGAATCCCATTCAATTCAGGACCACCTGCAATTTTGTTCATGTAACAGTCTGGTGCATGAAGCAAAGCCCCACGTGGAGCTGCTGCCAGCACTGCGATTGCATTTGGTGAATCTGTTGCACAGTTGTTTGTGCATTCTAGGGGGTCTACCGCAATATCGATTTTTGGAGCCCCTTCGATACCTTGTAGGCACCCGAGTGGTTCTCCAATGTACAGCATGGGGGCGTCATCTCGCTCACCCTCGCCAATTGCAACACGTCCATCAAAGGGCACCGAATCAAATACGGCACGCATTGCTTCTACCGCTGCTCCATCCGCCTTTTTCCGCTCTCCTCGTCCGCGCCATTTGGCTGCAGCAATCGCCGCATCTTCACACGCTCGGAGGAAGTAGTCTGCGAGGTCAGACGTGCTCGTCATGTTGTGCGCGAGAGCGTGGGGGTTCTCAATCCTGCGCCTCGTCCTTACGCTTTTCTAATACACGTATATCACGTATTTTTGTGCTCGGATATTGCCCCTTAGAATCTTTTTCGAGAGATTTAACCATGTCCCATGCACACAATAATCCAGTTGAAACGCCACAAAGAGCCTCCATTTCCACACCCGTTTTCCAATGCGCACTAACCCGAACCGTGCAGCGTAGGGCATTGTTTTCCCAATCCCAACTTACTGAACATCCCTCGATCGGAATGATGTGGCAGTGGGGGATTGAGCGAGGTGTTTCTTTGACGGCTTGAATGGCAGCAACCATACTCGCTTCCAAAACATCCCCTTTGGTCACCAGACCATTGCGAATTGCATCAGCGGAATCCGTCGAGAGTTCAAGCACTCCAGTTGCAACAGCAGAACGTGCAACAATTGGTTTATGCCCTACGGGAATTATTGCATCAGTCATCCAAGTCCCCCCTTCCAATGCTCACCATCTGCACGTACTTCCTTCTTCCACAGGGGGGCTTGGGCTTTGAGTTCGTCGATGAGCCAAGCACAAGCGGTAAATCCTTCTTTTCGATGCGGGCTTGCAACCTGTATGGAGACAATATTTTCTCCAGGTAACACAACCCCTGTTCGATGAGACATGGC